>JBBQRY010000147.1:0-5758 GCA_038214335.1 Chthoniobacterales bacterium | reverse complement strand
GTTCGAGTATGTCTGAACCTCACTTTGCCGTAGCCGTGACTTTTTCCCCAAGATACCGGGGAGTGATTGCCGAAGCCGACCGGATTGCCCGGATGTTCGGTGCGCGGCTCAGCGTGCTCCACGCCGGCGAACGTTCCGATGAGAAGCTCGAATAATTTCAGACTTCGTTTGCGGAGCTGAACCGTGAGGAAGTCGATTTTTATTGGTGTGAGGGCGAGACCCCGGCCGAAGCGCTCGTCGATGCGGCTTCCAGCGAGTATTTTGATTTGGTGATTGCCGGCGTGCTGGTCAATGACAGCGACCACCGCAATTTCACTGGCGACATCGTGCGCGGGTTGCTCCAACGAGCACCCTGCGAACTCCTGCTCATTCCGAACCCTCTGGAGGAGGCACCGGATCGTGCTCCCACGGCGTGCTTGATGACCGAGGCGCACCGTCCGCGCTGGCAGTTTGCCCGCACGGCTCTGGCCTCGATCAAGCCTTCGAGTATTTCGATTCTTGCTGCAGACAGTCCGTTCGCTCATGCGCGGGATGCGGCGCTCGGGCATGAGGAAGACCGGTCGGCTCTGGACCACTTGTGTGAGGCGTTGAATGAAATTGCGGACGACGTAGATCTGCGCACGGTGGAGTCAAATACCGGATTTACCCTCTGCGATATCGTGCAGGCAACGGCTCCGGATTTCCTCCTTGTAGAAGCGGAGTGGAAAGACCGCCGCCGCGTGCTGCCACCACATCTCGACTGGCTCAATCAAGTGATTCCGGCCCGTCTTTTCCTGCTCGGAAAACCTCCGCGTCAGGAGGCGGAGAGTATTGAGTTATAGCTCGTTGAGCACGACTTCGCCCTCGGCCACAAGCCGTCCGCCCACATCGGCCGACACCGAAAACCGCCTCAAGCCGCCCAATGCTCCCGATGCCTGTGCGCGCAGGGTAATCAGCTCGCCGGGGCGCGCGGCGGACGGAAATTTCATCGCCCGAATCGCCGAGAGCAGGAATCCGCGCTCCGACGCTCCCGCAATCCCCGCCACTTGGGCAAGCGCCTCGGTGAGCAGCACGCCGGGCACAATGGGATTGCCGGGGAAATGCCCGTCGAAAACCGGATCGTCCGGTGCAAACGTCTTCTCGCCCACAGCGATTCCGTCCGCCACCTCACCCGCGATGTAATCCACAAATAAAAATGGCGCCCGGTGCGGGAGACCTTGAAGCCGGGGGTCGTTGGTTGGCACGGTTTTCAATCGATGAACCGCCGCGTGATGTCGCCATAGGCATCGATCCGCCGATCCCGAAGGAACGGCCAATGGGTGCGCTGGGTATCGACGCTGGCGAGATCGACTTCGACAACAAGCACCTCCTCGCGGTCCACCGAGGCTTTGGCAAGGATTTGGCCCGAAGGATCGCACACGAAACTCTGCCCCCAAAATTCGATGCCCGCTCCGCCATCCGGCGCCTCATGGCCAATCCGGTTGGGGGCGACCACGTAGCATCCGTTGGCGACGGCATGTCCGCGTTGCACGGTTTCCCACGAGGACTGATGCCGCTCGCCGTATTTTGCTTTTTCGGAAGGATGCCAGCCAATGGCGGTGGGGTAAAAAAGGATCTGGGCTCCCTGAAGCGCAGTCAGGCGTGCGGCTTCCGGATACCATTGGTCCCAGCACACGCACACGCCAATATGCCCATACTGCGTGCGCCAGGAGCGAAAGCCGAGGTCGCCGGGCGTGAAATAGAATTTCTCGTAAAACAGGGGATCATCCGGGATGTGCATCTTGCGGTATTTCCCGAGCATCGACCCATCGGCGTCGAGGATGACGGCCGTGTTGTGGTAGAGCCCCGGTGCGCGGCGCTCGAACAGCGAGGCAATGAGCACGACGCCAAGTTCCTTCGCAAGTGCCTGGAGGGCCTCTGTCCCCGGCCCCGGAATTTCCTCCGCCAGCTCGAAATACTTGTGGTCCTCGACCTGGCAGAAATACACCGAGCGAAACAGCTCTTGCAGGCAGATGATGCGGGCTCCGCGCTTGGCCGCCTCGCGCACGCCGCGCTCGGCCGCCGCCGTGTTCGCCGCCATATCCGTCGAGCAGGCGTGCTGGACGACTCCAATTTTCACTGCTGATTGCACCATGCCGAAGATCGTGCCAGAATTTGCGTCGGACAAAAGCGCGATTTTTTTACGATTTGGATTTGGGGATTTTGGCCTCCTTGCGGGGAATGATGCGAACGGATTTGATTTCGACCCTTTTGGTGGGTTTGCTCACTTCGCCAGTGGCTGAAGGGACCACGGGGGTCGCGGCAATTTTTTCCAGGGTTTTCTCGCCATCGATCACTTTCCCGAAGGCGGTGTATTGACCATCCAAATGCGGTGCATCGCCGAGCATGAGGAAAAATTGGGATCCTGCGGAGTTCGGATCGCTGGACCGCGCCATCGACAACACGCCGCGGGTGTGTTTCCGGTCGCTGAATTCTGCCGGAACCGTGTATCCGGGATTCCCTGTGCCCCAGACGGCTTCCTTCGACAGATCTTTCGTGAGAGGATCGCCGCCCTGGGCCATAAAGCCCGCCACGATGCGGTGGAATGCCGTGCCATCGTAGAATTCTTCGTTAGCCAGTTTTTCAAAATTGGCAACCGTCTTCGGAGCGACATCCGGCCAGAACTCGACGACCAATCTTCCTTTCGAGGTCTCGATCACAGCCACTTCGTCGTCTGCCCCGGCAGGCAGAATTATCGAGAGCAGCACAGCAAATACAAAAGCAGAGAGAAATTTCATAGTGGCAAAATGTTTCCATAGCGAACGGACTCTGTCCATCGGAACTTTTCATTGTCGCCTGACTTGCCGTTTAGGAGTGAACACTCGTAAGTCCCAATGACCCCTCGGCTACCATGAGAAAAATATTCAGAAGATTGGATGGAATCCCCCCGGTTCCCCAGTATCCCCCAGAACTCGGGCCAGAGCAGAAAGCCTTTTCATTCGCCTGTTTCCCTGTAAGGGTGCGGGAACGGTATGAGTAAAATTCTTGTTCTTGGCGGCGCGGGATTTCTGGGCGCGAACTGCGTGCGGTATTTCACGAGGGCCGGACATACGGTTTATGCGCTGGATAATCTGGTGCGGCGGGGGTCGGAACTCAATTTGCCCGAGTTCAAGCACCTTGGGGTGGAGTTTTTTCATGGGGACGTGAGGAACCGGGAGGACTTCGTCACGCTGCCGAAGCACGTGGATTTTGTCATCGACTGCTCGGCGCAGCCTTCGGCGATTGATGGCTACAACAACCCGACCTTCGATCTCACCAACAACACGTATGGATTGGTGAACGCGCTGGAGTTTGCGCGCGAGCGGGGAGCAGGGTTCTTGTTTTGCAGCACCAATCGGGTTTATGGAGCGGATCGCGTGAATGCTTTTCCGGTGCGTGAGGAGGCCACCCGCTGGGTCTGGGATGCGGAGAAAGCACCAGCCACGCGTGGGTTTGATCCGGTGCGCGGGTATTCGCAGGATTTCGACATCGATGGCGGCGCACACAGCGTCTATGGGCTTTCAAAAATCTGCGCGGACCTGATTTGTCAGGAATGGGCGCGGGCGTTCGGGGTGCCGACCGTCGTGAACCGGTTTGGCGTGCTCGCGGGGCCAGGTCAGTTTGGTAAATGCGCCCAAGGCTGGGTCGCATGGTGGGCGATTGCGGCTCTCTTTGACCTGCCCCTCCAATACATCGGATGGAAGGGAAAACAGGTGCGCGACATCCTGTTTGCGGAGGATGCTTGCCGACTCTTTGAGCTGGAAATGCAAAACATCGAATCCGTCAAAGGCCAGGTGTTCAATGCTGGTGGCGGCAGCGAGAACACGCTTTCGCTGCTCGAAGCCACCGCGCTGGTCAACGAACTCACCGGCAAATCCCTTACCCCCTCGCTGGCTCTTGAACCCCGCACGGCGGATTTCCTGATTTGGATCAGCGACGCGCGCAAGGCGAAGGACGTGCTGGGATGGACGCCGCGCATTGGCCCGCGAGAGGGCTACGAATCGATCATCGAATGGGTGCGAAACGAAGAGGCGGCCCTGCGGGCACTTTACCTCTGAGGGGCTGCCGCCTCCTACAACTTGTGCCCCATCTTTTTCTTCTTGGTGGCCAAGTATTTTGCGTTGTGCGGATTAGATTCTGAGCGGATGGGAAGTTGCTCGACGATTTCGATGTCGTATCCCTCCAAGCCCACGACTTTGCGCGGGTTGTTGGTGAGAAGCTTGATCCGGTGGATGCCGAGATCCGCGAGGATTTGTGCGCCGAGGCCGTATTCCCGAAGGTCCATCGGGAAACCTAATTTAATGTTGGCTTCGACGGTATCGAGTCCTTCTTCCTGAAGCTTGTAGGCATGGATTTTGGCGCCGAGCCCGATGCCGCGTCCTTCCTGGCGCATATAAACAAGCACGCCACTTCCAGCCTCCTGGATGCGTTGCATTGCCTGATGAAGCTGGGAGCCGCAATCGCATCGGCGTGAAGCGAAGACATCTCCGGTGAGGCATTCGCTGTGGACCCGAACGATCGTTGGCTTCCTCGCGGAGATCTTTCCGAGCACAAGGGCAATGTGGTGTGCACCATCGACCAGCGAACGGTAAAGGTGGAGATCGAAATCTCCGTAATCCGTCGGCATGAGCACCGTCTGCTCCCGCTCAATCAGTTTTTCGCTCTTGCGACGGTAGGCAATGAGATCCTGAATCGAACACAGCTTGAGCCCATGCTTGCGTTTGAATTTTACGAGATCCGGAAGCCGGGCCATCGAGCCATCCTCCTTGAGGATCTCGCAGATCACGCCGGAAGGATCCAGACCCGCCAGACCCGCCAAATCCACCGCCGCCTCCGTGTGACCCGCCCGCTGGAGCACTCCACCGGGCTTGGACTGAAGCGGAAAAACATGTCCTGGCTGCACAAGATCCGTGGGTCCGAAATCCGCCCCAGCCAACACGCGAATCGTCGCCGCACGGTCCTTCGCACTGATCCCTGTCGTGACCCCTTCTGCGGCATCCACCGAAACCGTGAAATCGGTTTTGAAGAGTTCCCGGTTGTGCGCGACCATGCGCTGGAGTCCGAGCTTCTGGGCCCGGTCCTCCGTGATCGGCGCACAGATCAGCCCGCGTCCATTCTTGGCCATGAAATTAACCGCCGTCGGCGTCACCTTCGCAGCCGCCATGAGCAGATCCCCCTCGTTTTCCCGGTCGGCATCATCCGTGACAATCACGATCTTCCCACGTCGAATGTCGGATATCACAGCAGGAATAGGATCAAATGGGCTCTTCATAAATTCATACAGGGCGGCTGATCCGCCCAAAAAATCAGGTTGCACCAAGTCCTACCGGAAAACCCGTAAGAGATCAACTAGACAGGAACGGGTGGAAAAAAACGCTGAAACCATGCAGGAAGCGGGCGGATCACGGTTTTGCCAGCGGCCAGAAAATGGGGATCACGAAGATGGCGACGATGAAGAGCAGAAGATTGAGGGGAACGCCGATTCGTGCAAAGTCGGAGAACTTGTATCCTCCTGCTCCGAAGACATACGTGTTGGTTTGGTAGCCAATGGGAGTGCAGAAGCTGGCGCTGGCTGCGAACATCACGGCGATGATGAACGGACGTGCGCTCACGTCGAGCGCTCCGGCAATATTGATCACAATGGGCGTGAGAATGATGGCCACGGCATTGTTGGTGACGATTTCGGTGAGAATGCTGGCCAGCAAATAAACCCCCGCAAGCAGGAGGAGCGGACCGTGAGGACCGAGCGTGTCGGCGAGAT
>JBBQRY010000146.1:0-5764 GCA_038214335.1 Chthoniobacterales bacterium | reverse complement strand
TTTTATATATGGGAACCCGGTGGTTGTCACCACCGGCTATGCTCCGATGTCCCTCTGGGACAAGCCTTCATCAGGGCACGGCTTCAGGCTGAGAGGGAATGGGGCTTTGCCACCCCCGAAATGTCATAATGAGAATTGCTGGCGAAAATGGCCATATGTGGCCGTATTCAGCCGCACGGTTCGATTTTACTACTTGGATGTGACGCGCGATGTCCACAAAGAGAAAGTGCTTCGATTGATTGGACGCCTGATCATGGAGCGCAAGAGTCAGGGACTTTCCCAGCAAGCACTTGCTAAAAAAGCCGGACTGAGCCGTACCGGAATTCGTCACGTGGAGAGTGGCACCATCAATCCGACCCTTTATACGCTTCTGAAAGTGGCCACGGCATTGACTGTAGACCTTTCCGTTTTGCTTGCTGACATTCAGCACCATTCCCATCCGCTTCCCTGAAAAAGCTGGTGTGGTTCTTTGGATGGTTTAAAGAAGAGCGGAATGACTGTTCTGGAGATCCTCACTGCTGCCACGGAATATCTCGGGAAGCGTGGGGTGGAGAGTCCGCGGCTCAATGCCGAGCACTTGCTGGCCCATGTGCTGGGAAAGAAAAACCGGATTGAGTTGTATCTGGAGTTTGAGCGTCCGCTCGGCGAGGTCGAGCGTGCGCCGCTACGCGAGCTCGTGCGGCGCCGTTCGGAGGGGATTCCCCTCCAGCACCTGCTGGGAACCGTGGATTTCATTGGCCGAACCTTTGCGGTCGATGGGCGGGCACTCATTCCACGTCCGGAAACCGAGCAGCTCGTCGAGCTGGTATTGGCGGCAGGAGAATTTCAGAACGCCTTAGACGTTGGCACGGGCAGCGGCGTCATTGCGCTGAGCCTTGCAGCCGGGCGTCCGGAAGCCCATGTGACCGGCTGCGACAAATTGGCGGCGGCTTTGGCATTGGCTGCGGAGAATGCCGCCCGGCTGGGACTTGCGGATCGCGTGACATGGGTGGAATCCGATTTGTTCGCGGCGGTCAGCGGCCGATTTGACCTCCTCATTGCGAACCTGCCCTACATCCCATCGGGAGAAATTCCGACGCTTTCACGCGAGGTTCAGCACGATCCGGTCTCCGCGCTGGACGGCGGAGAGGACGGGTTGGACGTCATCCGCCGCATGGCCGCTGAAGCGGGGAGGGTGCTCGATCCAGGCGCGTTGGTGGCTTTGGAGATTGGGCATGACCAGGCGAATGCCGTGCGTGCGATCCTTGTGGAGAACAATTTTCGGGACATTGCCGCGCACTGCGATTATCAAAAGATCGAAAGATTTGTAACCGCAAAGTATGGATAAAATTCTCGTTCATGGAAACCGCCGGCTGAAAGGCAGCGTGAAGATCAGCGGCTCGAAGAACTCGGCGCTGCCGATTCTTGCGGCCACGCTGCTCACGAAAGAACCCTGTGTGATTTCTCGGGTGCCGGATCTGAGCGATATCCACTACATGCTCACGATCCTCGGACGGCTCGGTTGCGAGGTCGAGCGTGCCAGCGGAACGGTCAAGATCAAGGCGGAAAACGTGACCACGGAAGCTCCCTACGAAATCGTGCGCAAGATGCGGGCCTCGGTGTGTGTGCTCGGGCCATTGCTCGGACGCGAGAAGGAGGCGACCGTGTCGCTTCCCGGGGGGTGCATCATCGGGGACCGTCCGATTGATTTGCATCTCAGGGGGTTTGAGGCGCTGGGAGCCGCCGTGAGGGTTCAGGCGGGCAATGTGAAGGTGCTCGCGCCCACGCTGCGCGGCGCGACGGTTTCTCTGCGCGGAAAATTTGGCTCGACCGTGCTGGGCACCGACAACGTGATGATGGCTGCCGTGTTGGCCGAAGGAACCACGGTGATTGACGGCGCAGCGGAGGAGCCCGAGGTCGTGGATCTCGCAAACTTTCTCATCGCCATGGGCGCAAAAATCGAAGGCGCCGGAACCCGTCGCATCATCATCGAGGGGGTCAGCGAACTCCACGGGGCGGAGCATGAGGTGATTCCAGATCGCATTGAAGCCGGCACGTTTCTCGTCGCGGGTGCCATCTGTGGCGACGGCGTGACGCTCACCCGCGTGGATCCTTCGCACCTCACGGCGGTCACCGATCCTCTGAGCCAGGCGGGATTCCACATCGAAACCGGCCTCCGTCAAATCACGATTTCGCCCAATGGCATCCGGCGTCCGCTCAAGCTCGACACGCTTCCATATCCCGCCTTTCCCACCGACATGCAGGCCCAAATGTGCGCGCTCCTAGCGACAACGAACGGCATCAGCATCGTCACCGACAATGTGTTCCCGCAGCGGTTCATGCACGTGTCCGAGCTCAAGCGGATGGGCGCAAACATCGAACTGCAGGGCCAATCGGCCATCATTCACGGCGTGGAGAAACTCAGCGGTGCGCCTGTGATGGCCAGCGATTTGCGGGCCTCGGCAGCCCTTGTGCTGGCGGGTCTCCAGGCCGAAGGCATCACCGAGGTCAACCGCGTCTATCACATCGACCGTGGCTACGAATCCATTGACGAGAAACTCAATGGCCTCGGCGCGGAAATCGAGCGCGTCAAGGATTGAGGTTGCACGGGGCGCAATCCCCATCATACCGTGCCTCCATGTCTCAGCGTGCTGGTGGATACGATCCATTCTCCCAGGAGGGCCTCACGACCTCGGCGCCCACACCCAAGAACCCGGTCACATGGGGGTGGGTTTTTATCATCGTGCTGGCAGTGGTGTTTTGTGCGGAAGTTATTGTCGTTGGGTTCGTGATCCCGATCATTGCCCCGCACACGCTGGGTTTTTGGGGTGACGCCGGCTTAGCGGGCCTCCTCCTGAGCATCATCACCGCTTCGGCCCTGATGCCGATTATTTTTCAATTTGAGCGGCGCAGCTCGTCCGCAGAGCGCCTGCTCTCCTCGGAAAAACGACTCGCCGAATCCTCCTTATACACCCTCAAAAATCATCAATTGGCACTGGATCGGCTGGCCATTGTCGCGGAATCCGATCCACGTGGCTGTCTCATCTACGGAAATGAGCGGTTCTGCGAAAGCTCCCAATACTCGCCCGATGAGTTTATCGGAAAATCTCTTCGTCTCGTTAATTCCGGCATCCACCCGCGGGCGTTTTGGAAAGAATTCTGGCAGACGATCCGTGCAAACAAAACTTGGCGCGGTGAAATTTGCAACCGTGCCAAGGATGGTTCGCTATACTGGGTGGATGCGATCGTGGTGCCCTTCTCGAATGAAGACGGAGAAATCACGAAATACGTCTCGATCCAAGTTGAATGCACACGGCGAAAAATCGCCGAGGAATCGACCGCTCTTCGGATCCACCTTCTCCATGCACTGAGTTCCATTGCCGAGCTTTCCGATCCCGACACGGAGGCTCTGCTGGGACGAACTCTGGAAATAGCCCGGGAGAGTTTGGGGTTTGAAAAAGCGACGCTCGGTCGCTTGGAGCAGGGGCAGTTGGTGCTTGAGGTGGAGGCACCGATGTCCAGTCCACCCTCCCCAACCCTTCCGCTGGCGGACACCTACGCGGCACTCACGCTTGCCACTGGCGATGTGCTGGCCATCGACAGGATGTCCGTCTCCCCCCACGCCACCCAAGCATGCTTTGCGAGGTTTGGTTACGAAAGTTTCCTTGGCACCACCCTTTTCGTGGAGGGCACAAAATTTGGCACTTTGGAGTTCTTTTCGACGACGCCAAAGGGAAGGCCGTTTGACGAAGCCGAGACGGAATTTATGCGTCTTTTGGCGCGCTTCATCGGCGGCATTCTGGCCCGGCGCAATATCATCCACAAGCTCGCAGAGAAAAACCTTGTGCTCGATGAGGCCAAGAAGAGTGCCGAGCAATTGGCCGCTGGTGCCTCAGTCGCCGCCCGCGCCAAAGCCGATTTTCTGGCCAACATGAGCCATGAGATCCGCACTCCTCTCAACGCGATCATTGGCATGACCGACCTCCTCCTCGATTCCGAGCTGTCGGGCCGCGTGCAGGAATACGTCGATACCGTCCGAACCAGCAGTGACTCGCTGCTCGCGATCATCAATGACATTTTAGATTTTTCAAAAATCGAAAGCGCACAGCTCGAATTAGAGTCCTGCCCGGTGATCTTGCGGGATTGCCTCGAAGTGGTCATTGACCTCAATGCGGCCGCCGCTTCCAAAAAAAATGTGGAGCTTCTCTTCTGGATCGATTCGGACGTGCCGGACGCGATCCTCGCCGACCCCACCCGCCTTCAACAAATCCTGCTCAACCTCGTCAACAACGCCGTCAAATTCACCCCCTCCGGCGAAGTCGTCGTGCGGATCACCCGCCACTCCGCCTCCGAAACTCCCATGCTCCACTTCTCGGTGCGCGATACCGGAATCGGCATCGCCGAAGACGTGCGCGACCGGCTTTTCCAAGTTTTCAGCCAGGTGGACAGCTCGACCACACGCCGGTTCGGAGGCAGCGGACTCGGACTCGCGATCAGTCGGCGACTGGTCGAAATCATGGGCGGAAAAATCTGGGTCGAGAGCAAAAAGGACAGCGGATCGACCTTCCAATTCACCCTCCCGATGAAACCCGCCGTGGTGCCGGAAACGCCCTCCCAAGACCAGACAGCTATTGCCGATCTGGCGGGAGTTCATGTGCTCATCGTCGATGACAACGCCACGAATCGGTGGATTTTGCACGAGCAAACGCAAAAGTGGGGGATGATTCCCACCGAAGTGCCGGGTGGCCGGGAAGCCCTCGTCTTGGAGGAAACGGGAGCGCGGATTGATATCGTCCTTCTCGATGTGCAGATGCCGGATATGGATGGCTACACGCTCGCCGGGGAGCTGCGCGCCCGGCGTCCGGAACTCCCCATCATTGTTCTCACCTCTCTCGCCGACCAGGACCGCTCACGCCTGAAAAACCTGCGGGTCTCGCGGTTCCTCACCAAGCCGGTCAAAGCCGGATTTCTTCACTCCATGATTTCGTCCACGTTGAGTCGGCAGGTTCAGGCCTCTCGACCACGGCCCCCCGAGGCCGAGGACTCCGAGATCGCGGGCGAGTGTCCCCTGCGGCTTCTCGTGGCCGAGGACCACCCCACGAATCAACGCATCATCAAGCTCATGCTGGAACGTCTCGGCTACCGTCCTGATATTGTCGGCAATGGCCAAGAAGTCCTCGATGCCCTTCGGATCCAGCGCTTTGATGCCATCATTCTGGATGTGCAAATGCCCGACATGGATGGACTCACTGCCGCACGGGAAATCTGCCGGCTTTTTCCCAAAGAAAAACGTCCGTGGATCCTAGCCATGACCGCCAATGCCCTCGAAGGAGATCGTGAAAAATGCCTCGCAGCCGGCATGGATGATTACCTCAGCAAGCCGGTGCGCACAAACGAACTCGCGGCAGCACTCCGCCGCGCTTACGACCGCCAGCCCAGCCCGCCGCCTCCGCCTCGCAGGAAGGCTTCGCAGGATGGGTAGCCAGTAGGGAATCGAGCTGGTTAAGACTTGACGCCCTAACGGGGAAATACAACATGCCTATGGCATCTCCCTAGTTATCAGCGTTTTATAGCATGAGGTCCCTGAATGGGCGGCTATTTTTCCCAGGATCTGAGTTGTTCGAGCAGGCGTAGAATCGCCTCGCGCTTTTTCTCAAAGAGCGCAAAAATGGCAATGATCCCAAGCCCGAGTCCGATCCCCGCCAGATACCAGATCCACGTCCAGCCGAGGTTGTCGCTGGCATGCCAGATCATGGCGAGCAGAACCAAGAGGAGAAACGAAGAC
>JBBQRY010000145.1:0-5770 GCA_038214335.1 Chthoniobacterales bacterium | reverse complement strand
ACCCCCGCAAACGTCCCGTGAAATTTTCCACCCCGTGCGAGGGCGATCACGCAGCGGAAGCGGGCGGTGCGTGACAGTCCATAGATGTTACGCAGAAGCCGGGCGTTGTTGGCGTCGTCGTTCCCCTGTTCCCCGGCGTATCGGGCCGAGAGGACGCCGGGTGCGCCATCCAGCGCATCGACCTCCAGTCCGGAATCATCCGCGATCACCCATCCGTCGAACCGCTCGGACGCAGCCAGTGCTTTGAGGACCGCATTTTCCTCGAAAGTTGACCCCGTCTCCTCGACGTCCGGCATTTCCGGCACGGCAGAAAGATCGCTGACGGCAAATCCGGGTCCGAGAATGGCCCGAATTTCAGAAATCTTGTGGGCATTGCGGGTTGAAACAAGCAATGGGTTTGCAGGAGCGGCGGTGTCTGGCATAGTGGCGTTTCTTACAATGTTCACTCAGCGCAAGCAATTTCCGTTCTCCGAATTCGAATCCCGTTGGCAATCCCACTGGCTCGAGCAACAAGCCTTCCACGCAAAAAATCCGGATGAAGCCGGATTTGATCCCTCGCGTCCGAAATACTACATCCTCGACATGTTTCCGTATCCGAGCGGCAACGGACTCCATGTCGGTCATGTCGAAGGATATACGGCGACCGACATTCTGGCGCGGCACCACCGGATGCGCGGATTCAATGTGCTGCACCCGATGGGCTGGGATGCGTTTGGTTTGCCTGCGGAGCAATATGCCATCAAGACCGGACAGCATCCGCGCAAGACAACCGAAACCAACATCGCACAGTTCCGCAGTCAGCTTCAGGCACTCGGCTTCAGCTACGATTGGGACCGCGAGGTCGGGACGACCGACCCCGGATACTTCCGTTGGACCCAGTGGATCTTCCTCCAGCTTTACCACGCATGGTTTAACCCGGAGACGAATCAAGCCGAGCCGATCTCGACGTATTCCGGCACTGATCCCGATAGCGTGCGTCTGGCCTACGTCTCCGAAATGCCCGTGAATTGGTGTCAGGGTCTCGGGACCGTGCTAGCCAATGAAGAAGTGGTGGACGGCAAAAGCGAGGTCGGCGGGTTTCCGGTCGAGCGCCGTCCGATGCGTCAGTGGATGCTGCGGATCACCGCATTTGCAGACCGACTGATCGAAGGGCTGGATGGGCTGGATTGGCCGGACTCCATCAAGCTGCTCCAAACAAATTGGATCGGACGCAGCGAGGGAGCCTTTGTGGAATTCGGAATTCGGAGCGCGGAGAGCGGAGAGGGGGAATCAGAAGTGGAATTTGGAATTCGGAGAGCGGAGAACGGAAGTGTGGAAGCTGGCCCTGCGATCAAAGTTTTTACGACGCGTCCGGACACCCTGTTTGGGGCGACCTACATGGTCCTCTCGCCCGAGCATCCGCTCGTGCCTCAGATCACGACTGCCGCGCAATCCGAAGCCGTGGCTGCCTACCAAAAAACGGTAGCGTCAAAATCCGACCTGGATCGCACGGATCTCGCCAAAGAAAAATCCGGCATCTTCACGGGTGCCACCGCGATCAACCCCGTAAACAACGAGGAGATTCCAGTCTGGATCGCGGACTACGTGCTCATGGGCTACGGCACGGGTGCCATCATGGCCGTGCCCGCGCACGACGAACGCGACTTCGAGTTTGCTCAGCAATTTGATCTGCCCATCCGCGAGGTGGTGCGCGCAGGGAGCACAGGCGTCCCGCCTGTGACGAAACTAACCCCATTTTTTGAAAAGCTCGAAAATATCACGATCCAAGCCCGCAATCTTCCTCACTGGCAACAGGATGGAAAATGCTTTTTTGTCACATGGAGACTTGCAGACAGCTTGCCCATGGACCTCTTAAGAAGCTGGAAGGTTGAGACAGAAGAATGGAAGGCTTCTCACCCCAAGCCGCTGTCTTTCGCAGACCAAGAAGAATGCCATCGGCTTTTTTCTGATCAAATCGATACCGCATTGGATGCGGGTTCTGGAAGTTGTGTTCTCAAAGATCCAGCCATTGCTGGGATTGTGGAATCCACGCTCCGGCACTTCGACGGCAAGCGATACGACTTGTCGGCTTTTGTGATCATGCCAAACCACGTTCATGTTTTGTTTCGGCTTGGCGAGGGAGAGGATTTGTCCAAGCTCCTTCACAGTTGGAAAAGTTTTTCCGCGCATGAAATAAACAAGCAACTGAACCAGAAGGGACCTGTCTGGCAGGATGAGTCGTTCGATCGCATTGTGAGGGATGGGGAACACTTTGCGAATCTTGTTCAATATATCGTTCGCAATCCCTCTCGGGCCGGTTTGACTGGGGTTTTCGCATACACAGGCGAGACGCCTGTGCTCCCTGAGGCTGCGGCGGACAACACAGGCGAGACGCCTGTGCTCCCTGAGCTGCGCGACGGGGTTGCCGTCAACTCGGGATTTTTGGACGGCCTATCTACCGAGGACGCGAAGCGGACGATCACGACATGGCTCGAAGAACGAGGGCAGGGTCAGGCTACGGTGAACTTCAAGCTGCGGGATTGGTTATTTTCGCGTCAGCGGTATTGGGGCGAGCCATTTCCCATTGTGTGGGAGGGTGGGCAACACCGTGCAATTTCCGAAGAGGAGCTTCCGTTGGTGCAGCCGGAGATGGAGGACTTCCAACCGACCGGCACCCCCGAGCCGCCGCTCTCCAAGGCCCGCGAGTGGGTGCGGTATTCGGAGACGGCCACACGTGAAACGAACACCATGCCCCAGTGGGCTGGCTCGTGTTGGTATTACCTGCGCTTTTGCGATCCGCGCAATGAAGCCCGCTTCATGAGCCGCGAGTCGGAAGATTTCTGGATGCGAAGCAGCGGCAAGCCAGGTGGGGTGGATCTCTATGTCGGCGGCACTGAGCATGCGGTGCTGCACCTGCTCTATGCGCGATTCTGGCACAAGGTGCTCTACGATCTCGGCCATCTCTCGACCCCCGAACCTTTCCAGCGTCTAGTGAACCAAGGCATGATCCTCGGACCCGATGGCCAAAAGATGGCCAAGAGCCGCGGAAACGTTGTCACGCCCGACAGCGTGATCGCCGAATACGGTGCCGATTCCCTGCGGCTTTACGAAATGTTCATGGGTCCGCTGGAACAAATGAAACCTTGGAGCATCAAAGGCGTCGAAGGGGTCTATCGGTTCCTGGCCCGCGTGTGGCGGCTCGCCATGCAGGAGAACCAGGAAGGCGATTGGGTCGTCTCCAACGAATTGGCCGAAATCCCTCTTACATCCAAGCAGACCCGGGTTGCCCACGAAACGATCAAGAAGGTGACTTCCGACATTGCCGCACTCGCCTTCAACACCGCGATCTCACAGATGATGGTCTTCACGAATGAATTCGTGAACGCCAACCCGCGTCCGCTGGAAGCCCTTCGGATCTTGCTCCCGCTGCTTAGCCCGTTTGCGCCGCACCTCTGCGAAGAACTCTGGTCGCGTCTGGGTTTCGCAGGAGCCGCCTCCACCCAATCATGGCCCACCCACAACGAGGCCCTGCTCGTCGAGGACGAAATCGAAATCCCCGTGCAAGTCAATGGCAAGGTGCGCGACAGAATCCGCATCCCCGCCAAAGCCTCCCGCGAGGAAACAGAATCCGCCGCCCGCGCCAGCCAAAAAATCCTCGAAGCCACCGCCAGCCAGACCATTACAAAAGTCATCGTGATCCCAGGCAAGCTGGTCAACTTTGTGATCGCAAAACCCGAAACGACCCACTGATCGGACTCGAATGAAGTTATTGATTATGTCTTCCCGATGATCCGCCTCCTCATCTTGAGCTTGGGCGGGTCCGAGAACCCTTTGAAGGCTTTCCCCGGCACCCACTCCCCCATGGCGTAGGTTCGCTTGTCGCGCAATCCGCTCACCCCTTCAGCCCATGCGTTGAGCAAGTGTTTGCCAATTTCCCGGAACCCAGGGTGTTCTTTTATCGCCTGCCGGACTAGGAACGCGGTATCGGACACGGCGTCGCTGATCCGTTCGACGAGGGACTCCTGCTCGCGCGGTGGAATACCAAAGTGGGATGCGAGAAACTTCTCCAAGTTCTTTCCCGGCTGCCAGGTTTTCTTTCCCATGAAGGAGATCATTGAGCGCGACATAGGGCAGGTTTTTCGTCGAGCCTTTGATGATGTGGTTGCGCGTGACCTTCGCACCCGCCCCATCCATGACGTTGCCCTCCAGCACCTCTGCGCCGAACTCAATGCCACCGAAACCCATTCACGGGAACTTCCCTACGCCTCATTTTTCAGCCTGTAGGGCTCCCGATTTTTCCACGGGATCAGGAGTCTTGAGGCTATCGGAGCAAATGCGGGGTTATTTGGTTAACACAACTTTTCTCTGCACTACGCTGCTAATGCAATAAGCAGCTTATTGTCAGATGCTTAAAAAGTGGAGCTGCGGGAATTATCCTTTGCGTGGCAAAGGCTCTCCGATTCAGACTTCGCTTTTTGGGATGCGCTATCGCGCGGGGAGTCGAACGTCGTTCTCATCCCCTGGATTTCTTTTTGATTCCGCTTCGCGGAATTTGTGGAGCCTAGGGGATTCGAACCCCTGACCTCCTCAATGCCATTGAGGCGCTCTACCAACTGAGCTAAGACCCCGAACAAGATGAAAACGAGCAACGGACGCTCATCTGAGAGCGTTGAAATACCGCCTTCGGAATCCGATTTTACACCGCAAGTTGCGCCTGTGGAGGCAGCAATTTCATGGATTGTCAATCTGGATTTCAAAAGGACAGAAATTTCTGCCGCTCTCGCAATTCATCGAACGGGGTGTATTTATGCACTCATCCGACACAGAGGCAAGCAAAAATGCGACAGCAAAAATGCGGTTCGTTTGAGACATCGTAACACGCGGCGAGGCAGAGGCTGAGGAAAGCCGCTGACCTCCCGCAGTATGGCGTTGTCCTGCACAGGTTGGACTACCACCTGATCGAGCAAAGGGCAAATCGTTCATCCTGCTCTTCTTTGAGAAATGCGAGGTGGGGCGGTTTTTCGATAGTCGGAAGGGGTGGTGCCCGTGATTTTCCGAAACTGGCGCGTGAAGTAGTTGCTGTCGCGAAATCCGACATCGAAGGCAATTTCGGTGATCTGTCGCCGGGTTTGGAGCAGAAGTGTGCAGGCTCGATGGATGCGGCGTTCGATGAGCCAGACGAGCGGCGACAAGCCTGTGGCGGCATGGAAGACCCGCAGAAAGTTTCGGCGAGACATGTGAGCGATGCGGGCGAGTTCCTGTAGGTTCACATCCTCGGTGATGTTTTGCTCAAGGTGGGACAGCGCACTGGCAATCCGAAAAGGGGCGTCCTGATCGGTCGAGGGCTGGCGTCCATACATCCGCGAGAGATCGCCGACGAGCTCCATGAATGTGGCCATAGCGAGGAATGCGAAGCCGGGTTCGCGCGCGGCCAGCTCGGTCTCCAAGCGGTCCACCATGCGGGTGATTTGGGCCAGTTCGCGTCCTCCGAGGTGCAGGCGTCCCATCCCGGAGCGACGGCGACCCTGCGGGCGAGGAGTAAAGAGGGCGTGATAGCCGGGAACCGAGGGCAGATCGAGGAGCGGCATGGGAAGTGCGTCCGGCTGATACAAAATATTCACGAGACGCAAATCCGAGAGGTTTTCATAAACGTGGGTGCGCGGACCGGAGATCACAAAGACATCGCCGGCCGCGAGCTGCCAGCTCTCACGTCCCGAGGTATGGCGTCCGCTCCCGCTGGTGACAAGGACCAGCTCGGTAAACTCGTGAGCATGGGGTGCAAAGGGTTCCT
>JBBQRY010000144.1:0-5772 GCA_038214335.1 Chthoniobacterales bacterium | reverse complement strand
GATGCGCACGGGCACACCTTTTTTGATCCATTCCCAGCTCTTCACTCCGCCGCCGACATCGCGGGAATCGACCTCAACGGCCATCGGCGCCCCATGGAAACTGGTGGAGCGGATCGCGCGGGCGAGGCTCTCTGCGGCTTCGAGCACGGCGGCTTTGGAATCCTCTTTCGGGGTGATTGGGATAATGACCACATGGGCGGGAGCGATCCGGGGAGGCAAGATGAGGCCATCGTCATCCGAGTGCGCCATGATGAGCGTGCCGATCAGTCGGGTGCTCACCCCCCAGCTCGTCGTCCATGCGTGTTCGACCGAACCATCGCGGCCCTGAAATTGGATGCCGGAGGCTTTGGCAAAATTTTGTCCGAGGAAGTGGGAGGTTCCGGCTTGAATCGCTTTCCGGTCCTGGACCATGGCCTCGATGCAGTACGTGCGCAGGGCGCCGGGGAAGCGCTCGCTCTCGCTCTTCTCTCCCGTCAGCACAGGAAGAGCAAGAAAGTCCCGCGCGAAAGCCTCATAGACGCGCAGCATTTTCATGGTTTCGATCTCGGCCTCGTCGCGGGTCTCATGCGCGGTATGGCCTTCCTGCCAAAGAAATTCCGCTGTCCGCAAAAATAAGCGAGGCCGCATCTCCCAGCGGACGACATTGGCCCATTGGTTAAGAAGGATGGGCAGATCGCGCCAGGATTTCACCCAGCGGGCGTAGGCGGCACCGATGATCGTCTCCGAGGTGGGGCGGACGACGAGCGGCTCGGCAAGCTCACCGGCGGGCACGAGTTTGCCGTCGCGCATTTCGAGCCGATGATGGGTGACGACAGCGCATTCTTTGGCAAACCCTTCGACGTGGGCGGCTTCTTTCTCCAGGTAGCTCAGCGGAATGAACAACGGAAAATACGCATTCCGATGTCCGGTCTCCTTGAACATGCGGTCGAGCTCGGCCTGCATGCGCTCCCACAGGGCATACCCCCAGGGCTTGATGACCATGCACCCGCGCACCTCCGAGTTCTCGGCCAGATCTGCGGCACGGATGACCTGTTGATACCATTCCGGGAAGTCCTCCTCGCGGCGCGGGGAAATTGCAAACTGTTGTTTATCGCTCATGAAAACCGCACATGTTTGCAGCGGATGCGTTCTGGTAAAGACAAATCCAATGAAACCCGATAAACCGCCATCCTTACTCGTTTCTTCCTTGACTGACTTCACTTCAATGGTATGTAGTAATGGTATGGCAACTATGATCTACCGCACCACGTTTGCGCTTGATGAGGAGACGGCCAAACGACTCAAGCGCCTTGCCACACATTGGGATGTTTCTCAAGCCGAGGTCGTTCGCCGGTCGTTAGAAAAAGCCGCGCGAGAGACCGAAGAGCAGAAGTCCAGCCCCGTCGAATTGTTGCGCAAACTCTTTGCGGCAGGTCAAGGTCTCGATCCCGAAAAGGGCAGCGCTTACATTGCGGAAGTCTATGAAGACCGGAAACACTGGCGGGGACAATGATTTGCCTGGATGCCAATTTCCTCATCGGCGGGGTGATTGAGTCCCGGCCCGAGTCTCGTCAACTTCAAGCTTGGGCCGAGGCAGGAGAGACATTTTGCACTGCGGCTCCCGCGTGGTATGAATTTCTTTGCGGTCCGGTGACGTCGCCCCAGATCGAAACCATTCGTAGCTTCCTTACGGGGGGCATCATCCCTTTTGATGAACCTCAAGCCCTCACCGCTGCCCGCCTATTCAACGCGGTTCAACGAAAACGTGCCCTTCGCGTGGATGCCATGATCGCCGCCACTGCCATTGTGGCCGGGGCCTCCTTGGCCACCAACAACCGCGACGACTTTAGCGAGTTCCTTCCTCATGGCCTTAAAATGATCTGACTTCATCCATTTGAAGAAACGAAGCCAAATTTGCTGGAGAAACCCTTTCCGAACCATTGATGCTCCAGTCTCTCAGCATGTGGTTTTTGAAACCGAGCAGGAGTTGAAGGATGCGCTTGGAATTTAAGCCGCAGGCCTTCGATGACTTGCACTATCATGATTGATTCGTTGATTTGGTTTTGACCGGATGCTGGCAGACGATAGATTTTTGCGATCAACCTATGAGCAAGAACCCGACGATCATTTACACCAAAACCGACGAAGCCCCTGCCTTGGCGACGTATTCGCTGCTGCCGATCATTCAAGCGTTCACGAAACACGCCGGGATCTCGGTGGAAACCCGCGACATCTCGCTCGCCGGACGGATTCTTGCGAGCTTCCCGGAATGCCTGAGCGAAGACCAACGCGTCGGCGACGCACTGGCAGAACTCGGCGCGCTAGCGCTTCAGCCCGATGCAAATATCATCAAGCTTCCGAATGTCAGCGCCTCGATCCCGCAGCTTCGGGCGGCGATTGCCGAGCTTCAGAAGCAGGGGTTAGCGGTGCCGGATTATCCGGAATCTCCAGAATCGGAAGATGGCCAAGCGATCAAGGCCCGCTATGCGAAAGTGCTCGGAAGTGCGGTGAACCCCGTGCTGCGCGAAGGCAACAGCGACCGACGCGCCCCCAAAGCGGTGAAGGAATACGCACGGAAGCATCCGCACAAAATGGGCGCATGGTCGCCGGACTCGAAAACCTGCGTGGCGACAATGAGCGCTTCGGATTTTTATTCGAATGAGAAATCCGTGACCGTGCCTGCGGCCACCGATGCGCGGATCGAGTTCGTCGCGGCGGACGGCGCGGTAACCGTGCTCAAGGAGAAGACGCCACTGCTCGCAGGAGAGATCCTTGATGCCACGTTCATGAGCCGGAAGGCGCTGGTCGAGTTTCTGAAAAACCAGATCGCTGAGGCGAAGTCGCGCGGGGTTTTGTTTTCTCTGCACCTCAAAGCCACGATGATGAAAGTCTCGGACCCCGTGCTCTTCGGGTGCGCGGTGAAGGTCTTTTTTGCGGATCTCATCAGCAAGCACGCCGAGACGATCCGTGCGCTGGGAGTCGATTTCAACAACGGCCTCGGCGACCTTGTCGCGAAGATCAGCACCCTGCCCGCGGAGAAAAGATCCGAGGCCGAGGCCGACATCCGGGCGGCACTGGCGACCGGTCCGGCGGTGGCGATGGTGAACTCCGACAAAGGCATCACGAACTTGCATGTGCCGAGCGATGTGATTGTCGATGCCTCCATGCCTGCGATGATCCGCGATGGCGGCAAGATGTGGAACGCCGAGGGCAAAACCCAAGACACGCTGGCGGTGATTCCCGACAGCTCGTATGCCGGGGTCTATCAGTCCGTGATTGATTTCTGCAAATCCCATGGAGCGCTCGACCCGCGCACGATGGGGTCGGTGCCCAATGTCGGACTCATGGCGCAAGCCGCCGAGGAATACGGCTCGCACAACAAAACATTCCAAATCCCCTCCGACGGAACCGTGCGAGTCATCGACTCCGCAGGCAAAATCCTTCTGGAGCACACCGTCGAGGGCGGCGACGTTTGGCGAGCCTGCCAGACAAAAGATGCGCCCGTGAGGGATTGGGTGAAACTGGCGGTGAACCGTGCGCGGGCGAGTGCGACCCCCGCAGTCTTCTGGCTCGACAGCCAGCGCGCCCACGACGCGCAGATCATCGCCAAGGTGGAAACTTATCTCAAGGACTACGACACCGGCGGGTTGGATCTCCAAATTCTTCCGCCCGCCGCAGCCTGTGCCCACACGCTGGAACGCATTGCGCAAGGACTGGACACGATTTCTGTCACAGGCAATGTCCTCCGCGATTACCTGACCGACCTCTTCCCGATCCTCGAGGTCGGCACCAGTGCCAAGATGCTTTCGATTGTGCCCCTGATGAATGGCGGCGGGCTCTTCGAAACGGGCGCGGGGGGATCCGCACCCAAGCACGTTCAGCAATTCGTTGCGGAAAATTACCTGCGCTGGGACTCGCTCGGAGAGTTCTTCGCACTGGCTCCCTCGCTGGAACAAATTGCCACAACGGCGGGATTGCCCAAAGCCAAGATCCTTGCCGACACGCTTGATGCCGCCACCGGAAAATTCCTTGAAAACGACCGTTCGCCCGGACGCAAGCTTGGCACCACCGACAACCGTGGCAGCCATTTTTACATCGCACTTTATTGGGCGCGCGCACTGGCCGAACAGGATGCCAACGCGCAGTTGAAGGCCCTCTTTGCACCCATCGCCGAGAAGCTTTCGGCCAATGAGGAAAAAATTGCTGCCGAGCTCATCGCGGTGCAAGGTCAGCCGGTCGAGATCGGCGGATACTACCATCCGGATGATCGGCTCCTCGGCGAGGCCATGCGTCCGAGCGCGACCTTCAACGCGATTCTGGCGAATCTTTAGACATCAAAGGGGGGTGTCAATAAACGGAACCACACATCTGGTCTGACCTCGCGTTCCAGACTTGTTGGTATCAAGGCTATTGTTGGCTCCCCAAGTAACATCGGCCAGCGGAACAGGATCGCCATACTGGTCGACGACCTTCCCAACAAGCTCAAAGGGTTTTATCATTGCTGTGGCAAAAGCAAGCATTGCAGCCGGATCAGGCCCGAAACTTTCTTTCTTTCCCTGCTTGGCCGCGTCGGGATCAACCGGAGCAGGCCGACCATCAGGCAAGATTTTTACCGGCGTTTGATCTACAGGAGTTGATCCTACGACTGTTGTTGCCGGCGCAGGTTTCAACCAGAAATAAACAGCCAAGCCAATGAACCCCAAAAGAAGTAAATTAACTACGATTTCTTGATTGCAGTTCACGGATTTTTCACGAGTTGGAATGCGATCATGAGCCGACTCCTCGAACGCATCCAAAAAATCTTCGGAAATCTTCCAATCTCTGAGAAGATACGAACTCTGTGAGTGTCCTCACTCAAGGCACTTTGACAGCCTTCGCGGGATCAAACTCCAAGTTGCGGTCGCCGGGGGTGGGATTTAGAAGAGATTCCAGAACAAAAAAGTGTTCGCCTCCTGTCCGCATTCGGAAATTGATCCGGGCATAACGATTATCTGACAATTTGACAAAGAATTGTCGTTCGACATGGGAACTCCACTTTTCGGGCGATGGTGTTAGCTCTACCGCTTCCTGATAGCCATGGCTAGGAGCTTCAAAGTCAGCATTGCCAGTCCGTTCAATCAGTCCGCCGCCAGATACGGTTAGAAGGCATTTCCAGTCGTATTGGCCTCGGGCGTCAAGTGTCTGATCGCCTGTCCAACATTGCACTTTTAAATCACCTTGGTTGGCAGTTGCACCAGTTTCAAAACTCACTCCAACCGGGGATCCATTTTTCGGCACCCGCACAGAACGCTCGGCAATGTGGATCAGGGGAACGGTTTTGCCCATTTTGCGAAGAACCAAGATAGCTGGAGCATCTTTGGTGCCCATTGGTAGATCAGTGTTGCCCAAAAAACCGCCGTTTTTATATCCGCCATCAGAACCTCTTACTTTTTTTCGATTATCACTGAAGAATGTCTCATAACCAGCCTTCGAAGCTTTAGCATACGCATCAAGTCCATGTGATCGAACAATAAACATTCCACGCGAGTCGGTTGTTGTTTGTCCTCTTGTTCCAGATTCATTCGGATTAAAGTTATTGTTTGCACCCCAATCAATGGTTGCTTCTGCAACTGGATCCCCATACTGGTCAACTACTTTCCCAACTAGCTCAAAGGGTTTCATCATTGCCGTTGCGAAAGCAAGCATGGCAGCCGGATCAGGTCCAAAACTTTCTTTCTTT
Source organism: Chthoniobacterales bacterium (assembly GCA_038214335.1). GTDB lineage: Bacteria > Verrucomicrobiota > Verrucomicrobiia > Chthoniobacterales > Terrimicrobiaceae > QYQL01. The sequence goes on along the minus strand of JBBQRY010000144.1, from coordinate 74 downwards.
CCCTGCTTGGCCGCGGCGGGATCAATCGGAGCAGGCCTACCATCCGGCAAGAATTTTACCGGCGGTTGACTACC
>JBBQRY010000143.1:0-5793 GCA_038214335.1 Chthoniobacterales bacterium | reverse complement strand
CCGTCGAGCCGCCCGCCGTCGAAGCGGACGGTATCGGCCATGGGCAGGCCCTCCGCCGCGTGGCGGCGGGCCGGTTCCTCAGAGCGCCCTTCGAGGAAGGTGCTTTCCAGAGTCTCCCATTGGCCGGAGCTGAGGCCGGCGGGCAGGAGCCGCCCGTGTTCCGCCAGCAAAACAATGGCGAGCGCCTTGTGCCGGACTTCCCCGCGCTGGGGCTCTGGCAGAAACATCGCGGCTGCCGCGAGCTTCCTAGCCGGCGCGACCACGCCTTCCCCGCCAATCGAAGCCCGCGCTGGCAGGAAGAATAAAACCAGCGCGGCCAGTGGCTTCGCGATTTTCAGTAAGTGCATTGCAGGACGATGCGTTCGCCGCATCGGCAGGTGACGACGATCTCTGTGGTTTTTCCCTCTGCATCAAGCTTGACCTCCACCTTCGGAAACTCTGGATCCCGCGCAGAGGAACACGGGAGTCCGGGGTGGAGCAAAGGCGATGCCTCCGGCTTCTCCTGAGGGAGGTTGGCGGATGTGACGACCGGGCGGTTTTCCAGAAAGTCTCTCATGGCTTCAGTTTTTCGAGGGCTTCTTCATCTTCCTGTTCCGCGGAGAGGCTGATCGTGATGCGATCGTTGCGGGGTGGGGTCGTATCGGATCCGGGGATCGGTGCCGTGTCGCCGTAGCCGGTGACGCGCTCGATCTTTTTGGGATCCACTGCGAAATGCTCGAGCGTGCGCCGGGCGGAATTTGCCCGGTCGGCACTGAGTTCCCATGGGCCGTAGGCTGCGTTATTTGCGCCGTTCGAGCGGCTGGTATGACCGCCGATGAAAACGCGGAAGTGGTAGCGTTCGACCATCCAGGAGAGGTTCTGCAGCACGAAAAGTCCCCATTCGGTCAGCTCGGACGATCCTTCCTTGAAGATCGGCTTGTCGTCCTTGTTGTAGATCGTGATCTTGAGTCCATCGGAGGTGAGCTCAATATCGATCGGGCTGTTCTCCTCGGTTTTGACATTCAGCAGGCTCGTGAAATCATGCGCGATCGCACGCAGGAATCCCTCGTTGGCCTTGACTTTCGTGTTGACGCGGCTGGCTTCCTTGCGAGTCCCGGCCATGGATTCCTCCTGGGTGCCAGACTTCGCCTTGTCGTCGAAAGCGATATAGGGATCCTGAAAATACCGGGCGGTCGCCTCGACGATCTCCGGCCTTTGGCTGCAAATCCACAGCACCATGAAAAGTGCCATCATCGCCGTCACGAAATCCGCATAGGCAACCTTCCAAGCACCCCCGTGGTGGGCGTCTGCATGCTTTTTTTTCACGCCGCCCCCTTGTCAGGTTTCGGGAGCGTTTTCGTCTTCTCCTCCACTTCGTCGGCCGTCGGGCGCATGTTGGGAGGGATCGAGCGGCGGGCGACTTCCACAGCCATAATCGGGGCCATGCCATTGACGAAGCTGACGCAGGCCAGCATGATCATGCTGTAGTAGCAGGCGTGGTGGGCGTTATTGGTTTTTATTTTGATGGCCAACGGGTTGACAAATCCGTAGGCAATAAAAACCCCGAGGAAAGTGCCGGTGAGCGCGGCTGCGACTTTTTCGCCGACGGCCTCCGGCCCCTCGGCAATCGAAGCCATGGTGTTGATGATCCCCAGGACGGCGGCAACGATCCCGACCCCGGGCAGGGAGTCGCCGACGAGTTGCAGAATTTGAACGGGCTGGTTCTCGTGCTCTTCCATGCTCTCCAGCTCCGTGCCAAGGAGGGCATTGAGCTGATCCGGGCGGACCCGTCCGTCAATGACCGGACGCAGGCTGTTCCGGAGGGCTTCGACTTTTCCGGTGTCCTTCAAAAAGGAAGGATACCTCGAAAGGATGGGGCTGTCAGCGGGCGACATGACATCGTCCTCGATGTCCACAAGCCCGCCCCGCCGCGCCTTGGTGAAGAGCTCGAAGAGGAGCATGAGCAAATCGACGAAATCCGATTTGTTTGCCGGGGAGCCCTTGATCGCCACCTTCACCTGCTGGACCAAGGTGAGCAGGGTGCTGGCGGGGCTGGCGACAATAACGATGCCGATGCCGACCCCGCCGATGACGATGAATTCCGAAAGGTGGAGGAGCACCACCGGGTTCCCGCCTGCCACCATGAACCCCCCGACGGTGGAAAGCAAAACAACAAGGAATCCGATGATTAGGAGCATAAATCAATGACCGTGCGGCGGAGGCTCTACAACTCAACCATCGATTGCATAAACCTCCGCAGGCTCAGGATCGCATGGGCGTTAATCTGGCAGATTCTGGACTCGGTCACACCAAAGACCTCGGCAATCTCCGCCAAACGCATTTCTTCAAAATAATACATGGCCAGCACCTTTCTCGTCATTTCCGGCATCTGCTGGATCCGCTCGGCGACCATCGCCGACAGCTCACGTTTTTGCGCTTCCTGATCGGCGGTGGCGGCTCGCTCGTCGGCGACCAACTCATGCATCAGATCGGCTTCCCCGTTCTCCGGCGAGGCATCCAGGTTCACGTAGCTGACGGGCCTGACCTCGTCCAGAAGCGCGGCGTATTCCCCGGCGCTCAAGCCGAGTTCTTCGGCGATATCTTCCTCGCTGGCGGGACGGCCATGGGCCTGCTCAAAGCCAGCGATCGCATCCGAAACCAGCCGGGCCTTGCTGCGGCTTGATCGGCCCATCCAGTCGGAACGCCGCATCTCGTCCAAAACGGCTCCCCGGATCCGCCCGGCAGCGTAGGTGCCAAACGTGGTGCCAAGGGACGCATCGAAGCGCCTGTGGGCCTGGACCAGCCCCACCAAACCGGCGCTGATCAGGTCGGCAACCTCCACGTGGGCGGGCAATGAAACCCGCAGCCGGTTGACGATCGAGTTCAGGAGCGGAAGGTATTTTCGCAGGACCTCCTCCTCCCCGCCCTCATAGGCTTTTTTTACTGCCCCCGAAACAGGAAGCCTCTTTTCTACCGGCACCGGTGCCGGGCATCGCGAGCCGAGTGACATGGAGGGAAGCCGGGAAAAGAGCTTAGGATCCGAGTCGTCAGAAAGAGGTTCTTGCGGATCTTCCCCTACCTGCTCGCCTGCGGGTTGGAGGCCGGAGCCAAGGTCTACAAGAAGCTCCATCCGTTCCGATGGATCTTGCCATGTCCGCTCACGCACCAATGACATTTTCGCGAGTGCTCCGGGATTTTTGCATGGCCACTTCGCGCACCGATCCCGCAACCACTTTGCGGAAAATGCGAAAAAGAAAGGCACCGCCGAGGCAGCCAATGCTTGAGTTAAAGACGACCATCCACAATTCCGTGCCGCTCCAAATCCCGGCAACCATCGCAATCATGAATCCAGCAAAACCACCGAGTAACATAAAGTATTTCATAGGAAGAAACTGCTCCGAACGAATCAGTTGCTTACAAAGCATGTTGTGTGCCAACTTGATAATCTTATTCATAAAGTGTTTAATGGTAGTCGTTTACTCATGTCGAAAAAAACCGGAATACCCTAGCCACCAGGCCTCCGCGCCCATTCCATTCCTATATCGGACAAAAATTCCCTTTCTGAACAGGAAATATTTGCCGACCTGGGATGCGGGGCGGGCCAAGAATTGTCCTCACGGTCGAGGCTGGTGATATCCTTTTGCCGTGAACAGAGGTGGACACCGTTGACACCGGGCGGCAAACGCGCTTTGATGCCGACGATGATCAGATTTTTCGTCCTCCTCGCCTTGACCATGTCCGTGGTCGGATGCTCGACGCCGGAGGAACCCGCCACCCGGCTGGAGTCCGCCAGCGTGCTGCCGTTGGCTCTGGACGACGCCTACCAATTCCGCAAAATCCAGCAAAACCTCATGGACAGCTCGAAGGTGCCGCCGCAGACGGTGAGCGAAGCTGCGAACTTCGAGCGGAGCCGACAGTCCTGGGGAGCGGTCGATTATTCGGAGGTCCTTCGTCGCAACGGCAACACCTACGATTTCTTCTGGCGTGCGAAACCACTGTCGGATGTGACGGTGCGGTTGGAATACCGGCAGGCCGGGCTTGCCAATTATGTCTCCGCCAAGGAGCGCTACTATCCGAGTGCCCGAGGCTCGCACAAATCTTCCTTTGAAGTGACCGGTGACGAATTTTTTGAAAATGGACGGGTGACGGCATGGCGCGTGCTGCTCATCGTGGACGGAAGAATTGTTGCGCTTCGCCAATCGTTCATGTGGAAATAGGACACCCATTTGACAGGATCGCCCGATGGGAGCACATTCGTTTCGACAAATTGTGAGTATTCCTTCTTCGGTTATGGTTGGCAGCTTCGGGCGCACGGTCTGGCTCAAGGTGAATGGACGTGGGACGTTCCAGAACAGTCCCGGCGTGAAAGAATTCGTGCGCAAGATGGTCGAGCGCGGGCATCGGGAATTTGTCGTCGATTTGAATGCCTGCGAGCTGATGGATTCGACGTTTATGGGGACGTTGGCCGGCGTGGCCTTGCGTCTGAGGAAGTTTGGACAAGGCGGATTGCGGACGGTGAATGTCAACCCGCGCAATGCCTCACTCCTCGAAAACCTCGGTCTCGACCAGCTCTTCACGGTGGAGACCGGTCTTGCCGTGGCTCCCACCGGACTTCGGCAGGCAGAACCCGTCTCCGAGGAGAAGTCGAAGGAAATTGTGCTGGAGGCCCACGAGGCACTGATCGAGGCGGATTCCGACAATGAACTCAAGTTCCGGGATGTGGTGGACTACCTCCGGCACGAGCTCGCCCAAGAGGACAAGGCCGACGATTAGTCGAGGATCATTCTTGATCCCGCGCGAAAGCTTGCGGATAGTGACTATGCCCACATGTTTTGGACCGTAATTTATTTGTCGCTTTTCTTTGGGATGTTGGTGGCACTGCTGGTGGTGCTCAATGTCTTCACGAAACGTGTCAGCGAACTCGAGCGACAACGCATGGAGATCGAGGTCGAAGAGGAGCGGGTCTTTGATTTCCTGCACGGCCTGGGCGAGGCCTTCTCGGAAGGTGTCCGCAGCTCGGAGCTGCATCGGCTGATTGTTGAAAGCGCGGTGCGAATCCTTGATGCGCATGGCGGCGCGCTTTACCTCTCCGACAAAAAAGACAACTCGCTGGCGCCGGCCTTTATTTCCAAGGGCTGCCCGCCCCTTGTGGAGGTGCCCCATCACATTCTCCAGCAGTCCGAAAGCTCCCCGGTGGCTCTGGAAAGTTTTCTGCGGCTGCATCCCGTGCACCTTGGCGAGGGCGTGATTGGCCAGTGCTGGAAGAGCGGCCAAGCCACGGTGATTGGGGAATTCGATTCCGGAAACTCGCAGACCACGTCGGCACTCATCGGTCCCCTCATTTATCGGCGCAAGATCCTTGGGGTGCTTGGCTTGGCCAATGGTCCCATGAGCACCCCGTTCACCGAAGCGGACCTGAAAGTTTTTCGTGCCATCACCGAGCAGGGAGCCTTTGCGCTCTACAACGAAGTCGTTTACCTCGAAGCCAGCGAAAAAAAGCGCATGGACCACGACCTCGAGATTGCCCGCGAAATCCAGAGCATCCTTCTGCCTTCCTCTCCGCCGGACGTGCCGGGGTATTCTCTGAGCGGGGTGAACATTCCCGCCCGGCAAGTCAGCGGAGATTATTTCGATTACATCCAGATGGACCCCACGAGGCTCGGGGTGGTGATCGCCGACGTCTCCGGGAAAGGCGTTCCGGCTTCGCTCATCATGGCGATGTGTCGCAGTGTGATCCGCAGCGAAGCCAAGAATACGACATCCGCCTCCGAAGTGCTGCGGCGGGTGAACCTCCAGCTTTATCCCGACATCAAA
>JBBQRY010000142.1:0-5828 GCA_038214335.1 Chthoniobacterales bacterium | reverse complement strand
TGGACTTGAGCGGACGGCCTTTTTTGGCGTTCAACGCCCCGCGCAACGTCGAGGCCATCGGCGGGACATTTTCCTTCCAATTAGTCGAAGAATTTTTGCGGGCGCTTTCCGTGCATGGAGGTATGAACCTGCATGTGGATGTGCTGGCAGGACGCGATGCGCACCACATGGCGGAGGGGATCTTTAAGGCGTTGGCGCGTGCGCTGGATCAGGCCACGCAGATCGACTCGCGGGTGGATGGGATTCCAAGCACGAAAGGAATTCTCTAGCCGATGAGCACCATTGGGGTGGTGGATTACGGTAGCGGGAACCTGCGGAGCGTGTGTAAGGCACTCGAAGCCGTGGGAGCAAGCACCGTGCTGGTGACGGGCCCTTCGGGTCTTGAAGGCTGCGATGCGGTGGTTGTGCCTGGGGTGGGTTCGTTTGGAGATTGCGCAGCCAACCTGAGATCCACCGGACTCTGGGAGCCGCTGCGGGGATGGATTGCAGAGGGCCGGCCTTACCTTGGAATTTGCTTGGGATATCAGTTGCTCTTTGAAACCAGCGAAGAATCTCCGGGGGTCAGCGGGTTGGGAGTGCTGCCGGGCACGGTCGTCCGGTTTGATCATGCGGCACAAAAAGTTCCTCACATGGGCTGGAACACGCTGTCCGAATTGCGCGGACCGCTTTTCGAGGGACTGCCGGAACAGACCGCATTCTATTTTGTGCATTCGTTTTATCCCTTGCCTGCGGACCTCGCGCTGGCGAGTTCGACCTGCGAATACGGAAGCCGATTTGCGGCAAGTATTTCTCGCGGAGCGATCCATGCGACCCAATTTCACCCCGAAAAAAGCCAAGCAGCCGGGTTGGCCGTGCTCAAAAATTTTATTTCCAGTTTATGATTCTACTTCCTGCTATTGATTTGATGGGTGGCGAAGTCGTGCGCCTCCGGCGCGGGCTTGCCAACGAAAAGACGGTTTATTCTGCTGATCCGGTGGCCTTCGCAAAAAAATGGGAGGACTCCGGCGCGGACTGGCTTCATATCGTGGATCTCGATGCCGCATTTTCTGGTGAGCCCGGCAACCTAGCGGCCGTGGAAAAAATTTGTGCGGCGGTCAATATCCCATGTGAACTCGGCGGAGGGATGCGGAATTTCGCGAATGTGAGTGCCGCTTTCAGCAGCGGGGTGAGCCGTGTGATTCTGGGGACCAAGGCCTGCGAGTCTCCGGAATACATTGCGGAGGTCTGCACGGAATTTGGCGGTGATCGGGTGGCGGTGGGGATTGATGCCAACCAAGGGAAAGTGGCGGTGAAGGGGTGGACAGAAACGACATCGACCTCTGCGGCCGACCTTGCGCTCATTGCACAAGTCGCAGGAGCAGGCACGATCATTTATACCGACATCGCCACCGATGGCATGCTCACGGGTCCGAACTTTGCGGAGTTGGAGAACCTGATCCGGCTTTTGGAATGCAACCTGATTGCCAGCGGCGGGGTCTCGAGTCCGGATGATTTGCGGCGGTTGGCAAAAATCCCGCGTCTCCACGGCGCGATCATCGGCAAGGCACTCTATGATGGGTACATCACCGGGAACTTGCGGGATATCATTTCTTAATATCCGGGATGACGAAGGGGCCGACGTCGAAAGAGTCTCCGACTTTGACGGCGTCGTAGCGGGCTTTGTCATTGAGCCAGACGTTGAAGATTTTGTTCGAGCCGTCTTTTTGAGGGACTTCGACGGCGATGAGGAACTGTCCGGTGGTATCTTGCGCGCTGATGGATCCGCTCCGGTTGATCGTGATTTGGCGTTCGGGTGAGGGGAGCGGTTGGAATTCTTTGGAAATGATCTTGCCGGTCATGCGGGCGTCGGCGAGTCCGCGTCCGCTCTGGTAAAAGGCGATGACGAGGAATGCGACAATGAGCAGACCGATGCCGGCTGCGGAGAGGATGACGCGGAGGGGGAGTTGGGGTTTGACGACGCGGTTGGGAGTGTCCATGGGCAGGGTTGTATCATGGGTTAGGGGTGGGGGAAAATCAAAAAAAAGAGGCGGTGAGGAAAGTCGAACTTTCCCGCACCGCCACCCATGAAAAAAATTTTGCCCCGCATGTGCCGTTCCGAAACATTTCCCGTTCCCTCATAATAGGGTGGATGACCGCTAACCCTGCACTCTGGCTTCCATTGAAGGCATGTCATGGTGCCGGGCGCCCAGCCTCCGGGATTTCAATATATTATCGGTTCGGGAGTTTGCTTCGTTTAATCGCGAACACAGAAGGGCAAATCTTGAACGGAGGAACCCATGGGATCGGCTCCTGCCGCCTTTAAAATTTTGAAAGAACTATTCGCGAAATTCGACCCCGAGGTGCTTTTTCAATCCTGCCTTCAAGCGCTCCGTTGCGGTGCGAACTTCGTCTGTTGTGAGAGTCCGCTCGGGGGAGCGAAAAGTCAAGGAAATTGCGAGCGATTTTTTATCCGTCGGAAGTTTTTTTCCAGAGGCATCGGTGAAGAGGTCAAAGACCGAGACCGACTCGATGAGAGGCTCGTTGGCGGCCTGCACGGCGGCGCGCACTTCAGCGTAGGAAAGTGCAAGCGGCACAATGAGGGCAAGGTCGCGGGAGGATGCCGGAAATTTTGGAAGCGGCTTCATGGTGCGGACGGCGGGGAGGGCAGATTGCCATGCGGAGGTGTCGAGTTCAGCGGCGACAAGGATGGCTTGGGCGTCGCGCTTGCGGGCTTCGGCGGGATGAAGCTGACCGCCGATCCCGATGCGGATTCCATTTTTCAAAATTTCAAATCCGGCGCCGAATGGGAGCGGGGGATCTGCTAGCGGAGTGAGTTCGTCTTCGGAAGTGCCAACGAGCGTGGCGAGGAGTCCTTTGAGATCGAAGAGATCCCAGTTGCGGGGAGCATCGCCGCGCCATGTGGGGGCGGTCGCGGGGCCGGTGGCAACGAGCGCCAGGCGGGATCCTTCACCGGAGGGTGAGAACACACGTCCGCACTCGAAGAGACGGATTCCGGAAGCTCCCAGGTCGAGATTGCGCTGGAGGGCGGTGAGGAGTCCGGGCAGGAGGCTTGTGCGGAGTCGGGATTGCTCGTCACCAAACGGGTTTTTGAGTTCGACGGCCGGTCCGAACCATGCGGCATCGCTGCCCGAGACGAGCGTGCTCGTGCGGGCTTCGGAAAATCCTCGTCCAGCAAGAGCTAGCCGTTGCGTCATTGCGAAATCGTAGGCGGAGTCAGGCACCGACCCTCCGGCAAAATGTCCGGAGGTCGAAGACGGGATGAGATCGATGCCGATGACGCGCGCAATTTCCTCGATGAGATCGACTTCGCGGGAGAGTTCGTGTCGGAATCCGGGCACCGACCAGATCGAGTCCCCTCCGCCGGATGCCTTCTCGAGTCCGATTTGCACCAGCGCCTCTTCAATTTCAGAGTCGGTGAGTTCCGTGCCAAGGAGTGCGCGGACGCGGGCATGGCGCAGGGGGATTTCGGTGCGTGACCAATGAAGACCGGTCTCCAGCACGACATCCTCTGCGACGCCACCGGCGAGTTGGACAATCCATTCGGAGGCACGCGCAGAAGCGGAAGCGACCATTTCGGGATCCACCCCGCGCTCGAAGCGGTAGCTGGAATCGCTGATGAGGCCGAGTCGGCGCGAGGTGCGTCGCACAAAGGATGGCTCGAAGACCGCGCTTTCCAGCAAGATCTCCGTGGTGGCGGACGAGACGCCGGAATCCTCCCCTCCCATGACTCCCGCGAGGGCCACGGCGCGGGCCTCATCGGCAATGACAAGGTCGCCGGATTCCAGCGTATAGGATTTTCCATCGAGGGCTGCAAATTTTTCACCCTCTGCCGCATGACGCACCCGCAGAGGTCCTGAGATCTTGGCGGCATCGAACGCATGGAGCGGTTGGCCGAGTTCGAGCAGGACGTAGTTCGTGACATCGACCACATTGTTGATCGGGCGGAGTCCGACGGCAGTGAGCCGGTCGGCAAGCCATTGCGGACTCGGGCCGACTTTGACGCCACGAATCCGGCGCAGGGTGTAATACGAACACTCCGGGGCTTCGAGGTGGACGGACGTTCCGGCTGGGACCATTGCGGGAGCCGGGATTCCGGGAGCGAGCAAGGGAAGACCGCTGAAAATCGACAGCTCGCGGGCGACCCCGAGGTGGCTGAGCCAGTCTGGACGGTTCGGGGTGATCTCCAACTCAAAGAGCACATCCGAAGGAAATTGCTCGGAGATCGGAGCGCCGACGACGGCATCCGGCGGCAGGATGAGCAACCCCTCGGCATCCGCCGCGAGGTTGAGTTCTTTTGCGCTGCACATCATCCCCTCGCTCTCAACCCCACGCAACTTGCCGGTTTTGATTTTGAAAGCTCCCGGCAAAACCGCCCCCGGTAACGCCAAGGGCACCTTGTCTCCCACCTTGTAGTTTTTTGCCCCGCAGACAATTTGCCTCGGCGTGCCCGAGCCGTCGTCCACCCGACAAACACTGAGCCGGTCGGCATTCGGGTGTTGGCTGGATTCCAAAACCTGGGCGACCACGACCTTATCGAAATCCGCCCCGCGCACCTCGACGCCCGCGACCTCAAGGCCAGCTTGGCGGAACAACGTTTCCAGCTCCCGAGGTGTGTGGTGGGAATCAATAAAATCGCGCAGCCAATTGAGAGAAATTTTCATGGGTATTCGTGGGTCTTCGCCAATTCACGGACATCCTTCCGGAATTGCCGCAAAAATTTTGTTTCTGACAGGCCAGACCCATACATGGCGGACGGGTCGGGTTCAAGAGCTTATGCCGTCCCTTCAGGGCAAAATATTGATATCCAGGCGCTGCCCTAGTGGACTGCAACACCAAAACAATCGAATCGCTGGATATGCGGCAGGAACATCGAAATTGGAATGGGGACGCGAGGATCCGGGTGGGTTGTTGTGCCGGGTTGTGTGGACAATTCCCCGGTGGTGAGTGTAGAAATATCGGGTGATTTTTTTTCCAATCAGGCTGAATGCCGATTCCGTGTGCTGCCCGGGTATCCGACGCGGAGTCGCGCTGCGAACATCCTCTTCTTGCCATGTTTGAGATCTGGACCCAGTGGATGGACCATGGGATGCTCTGGATTGCGGCCAGTGGCTGGGTGGGCTGGCTGTGGTTCATCGTGCTCTACACGCTGTCTTGCGTGCTTTTTCTGCCGGGTTCGGTGCTGAGTTTTGGAGCCGGGGCGGTTTATGGATTCTGGGGCGGCACGTTGCTGGTCTCGCTGGGCTCGGTGGCTGGTGCCACAGCAAATTTTTTGACCACGAGGTATTTACTGCGTGGGTGGATGGCGCGAAAATTTGCTAGCAGTCGAAAATTTCAGGCACTCGACCAGGCGGCTGCGATGGACGGATGGAAGCTGGTGATCCTGACGCGGATTTCGCCGATCCTGCCGCACAGTTTGGTGAGTTGCGCCTTCGGGCTTTCGCGGATGTCGTTTCGCCGCTACATCATTGCCTCATGGATTGGTTTCCTGCCGATCAGTGCGGCCTACGCCTATGCGGGGGCGGTGATTGGTCGGGCGGCAAAGGGCGGTCTCCACCAAGGGCCATGGGCATGGCTTGCCTACACGATTGAATTGGTTCTTACCATCGGCATCACGATTTGGATCACCCGCATCGCGCACGTTGCGCTGCGCGATTATGCGCCGGAAGTCGCCGACGCCATCTGTGAGCCGTGCGGTGCGCCTAAGCTTGAGGCACCGGCAGAAATTGAGAATCGTCCGGAAACCCCGGCTTCCTGACCCCCGCAATTGGGTTGATGACCGGAATCTCCGGGATCACCGGATCAGAGAACCTGTCCTGCCATTTGCCATT
>JBBQRY010000141.1:0-5830 GCA_038214335.1 Chthoniobacterales bacterium | reverse complement strand
CGTCCTCCAACTCGACCAACTCGCCACCGAACCGGTCGGCCTCTACGTCAACGACAAGCTCATCGCCCGCGGGGAAGTCGTGGTCGTCGAGGAAAACTTCGGAATCAAAATCACCCATTTGCTCGGAGAGGGGTCGTGATGGCAAACTCCACCGCCAACATCGGCTTGTCGGTTATTTTTTACCCGATGGTTCTGCTCCTGCTGGCAGGAGTCGGCATCTACCTGATGCGCTCGGGGTGGCCGGCCGGGCTTCTGAAAAAAAAAGCCGCGCGCAAACTGCAGGTCTCTGAAATCCGACCTTTGGGAAACCGGCAGTTCCTAGTGGTCGCCGAGTATGAGACCACCCGCCTTCTTCTCGGCGTCTCCCAAGGGCGCATCGATCTGCTCTGCCACCTCGGGCGGGAAGCCGCGGAGGGAGAACCCTTCGCCCGCCTCATGCCGGAAGAAACCACCGGGAAGACCCCATGATCGAGACCCGCCACACCCGCCTCGTCACCGGCGTTTCCCGTCGGGGAATTCCGGAAAATCGTCTGAGCCTCCGGACTCCTCTCTTCGGGCTCGCTGTCGCAATTGCCTTTTTGTGGATTCTTGCCCTTCCCGCATTCGCCCAGCAGACAACCTCTGCTCCCGCGGCTCCTGCGGCTGTCGGGATCGTGGCCCCCTCAGCGCCCACTCCCCCGTCCCTGCCGGCGGCTTCCGGGAGCAACGCCACCCCGCTGGTGAACCTCCAAATCGGCGGCGGCAACGACCGCCAGAGCTTCAGCACCGCCATCCAGATCGTCTTCGTCATGACCCTGCTGACGTTGGCCCCGTCGCTCGTCATGCTGATGACCAGTTTTACCCGCATCGTCATCGTGCTGGCGTTCGTGCGCACTGCCCTCGGGGTGCCCAGCGCCCCCGCGAACCAGCTCCTCATCGGCATCTCGCTCATCCTCACATTTTTCATCATGTCCCCGGTCATAGATCGCGTTTACAACGACGCTATCGTCCCCTATCAAACCGGTGAGATCGATTCCGCCACCGCCTTTGAAAAAGGACAACAGCCAATTAAAAAATTCATGCTCTCGCACGTGCGTCCGACCGAGCTGGATTTTTTCATTGGCCTGAGCAAGTCCCGCGCCGCCACGCTGGAGGACATCCCGTTTTCCTGCGTCGTGCCTGCGTTTGTCCTCAGCGAGCTGCGCACGGCGTTTCAAATGGGATTCCTGATTTTCATCCCCTTCATGGTCATTGATTTTCTGGTCGGCTCGGTTCTCATGGCGATGGGCATGATGATGATGCCTCCCACCATGGTTTCGATGCCCTTGAAACTCCTGCTGTTTGTGCTGGTGGACGGCTGGATGCTCATGGTCCGGTCCCTCTTGCAGAGCTTTGGCTTATGACGCCGGAGATGGCCATTGAGTTCCTGCGGACGCTGATTACCACGTCCCTGCTGGTGACCTTCCCGGTCCTGCTGGCAGCCATCCTCGTCGGGGTGGTGGTCAGCCTGCTCCAAGCCGTGACCAGCATCCAAGAGCCGACGCTGAGCTTTGCGCCCAAGCTGGTGGCGGTCGGGGCCGTCATCGTCGTCGGTGCGCCTTGGATGATCCGGCAGCTCATGGAATTTACGGTTTTCTTCCTGAGCAGAATCCCGGAGATGGCAAGGTGAGCACATTCGACTACAGCCAGGCCTATCCGATTTTCCTGGTTTTCACCCGGGCCACCGGGATGATGCTGCTGATGCCGGTCTTCTCCGGGCAGATGATTCCGCGGCAGGTGCGGGTCGCCTTGGCTTTTCTTCTGGCTCTGACTCTGGCACCAGTCGTGCTGCCCGGATTTCCGCCGCCGGTCACCTGGGTTGGCGGCGCGCTGCAAATCATCCACGAATTGGCGGTCGGGGCCATCATGGGACTGGTGTCGCGTTTGGTTTTCTATGCCTTGGAAGTGGCCGGCGAGTATATCTCGGTGGCGATTGGCCTGTCATTGAGCGCGAACATCGACCCTTTCACCAGCAGCCGCGCATCGCCCGCCAATACCATGCTGGTCTCTCTCGCCACCATTCTCTTCCTTGCCACCAACTCCCACCTGTGGTGCCTGATGGCGTTTTCTCGGAGCTTTGAGATCATTCCTCCGGACGGTGGCCTCGGCGGACACACCGCAGACATCCTCATTTCTTCCACCGGTCGCATCTTCCTGATCGCCTTGCAGATTGCCGCGCCGATGCTAGCCATCAGCTTCCTGGTCAACCTGTGTTTTGCCACGCTCGGACGTGCCGCGCCGAGCCTCAATGTTTTTGTGCTCAGCTTCCCCGTGCAAATCCTGGCCGGGCTGTTCCTTTTCGGTCTGACCATGACGCTGACCGCCCACCAGATCATCAACGTGTTGCGGCAAATCCCGGAACTCATGCTGGAGGCTGTGCATTGATATGGCTGAAGACCGCGAAAACGCCACGGAGGAGCCATCGGAAAAGCGGCTGTCCGAAGCGCACGACAAGGGGCAGTTCGCCCAGGCACCGGAAATCCAGCTCGTGGCTGGACTGGTGGCCGGCTACCTCGTCCTTCTGGCCATTGTTCCTGCCGTTTCCCAAAAGATGCTCCTTTTTGCAGCCTACGTGCTGGGACATCTCAACGAGTTCCAAGTCACCTCCGAGGCCGTATCCGGGGCGATCGCACTGGGGTTTTCTTCGATTTCTTTGTTTCTGGTTCCGCTGCTGCTCTCGTGCATGTTGGCAGGCATTCTGGCCGGCGGGTTGCAATCCGGTTTCCGAATGACGTTGCAAGTGCTGGAGAACGGGATGGAAAAACTCGATATCGCCAAAGGGTTCCAGCGGGTCTTTTCCGTCTCCGGCCTGGTGAAAATGGGGCTGGATTTCATCAAGCTCCTGATCGTCGGAACACTCGTTTACATCTCCTTACAGGAAATCCTCTCCGACCCGTTATTTTTCACGCCAGTGCCACCGGTGCGGCTCGGGGAATTCATCTTTCATTCGGCCACGTCCCTGATTTTCCGGCTGGCCCTGGCCATGGCCGTGCTGGCGGTCATCCACTACATTTATCAAAAAGCCAAGGTCCACAAGGGGCTGAAGATGACGCATCAGGAGATCAAGGACGAGGCGAAGCAGGCGCAGGGCGACCCGCTCGTGAAGAACGCCATGCGGGCGATGGCCCGACGCCTCATGGTCCGGCAAATGCTGGGGGCGGTCCCGACGGCGGATGTCGTGATCACCAACCCGACCCATTATGCCGTCGCTTTGAAATACGAGCGGGGGGTGGATGCCGCCCCAATGGTCTTGGCCAAGGGCCGGAATATTTTCGCCCAGAGGATCAAGCGCCTGGCTCTGGAAAACGGGGTGCCGATGGTGGAGAACCGGCCCGTCGCACAGTCGCTCTACAAAATCGGGGAAGTCGGGAAGTCGATCCCCCCCGAACTCTACCAGGCGGCAGCCGAAATTCTTGGTTTTGTTTATCGCACCCATCGCTATTACTTTCACCGGCTCAAGGAGCGCCGGATGAGCGCCCCCAAACCCTGATCATTTTTTAGGACCATGGCTTCCGCACCGATAAATCCCGTTAAGGCCAAGACCGGCATCGCCTCCCTGCTGGGCCAGGCCGACCTGCTCTTTCCGCTCGGCATGTTCATCATTGTGGTCGTGATGGTGCTGCCGGTGCCCCCGTTCGCCCTCGACCTGCTCCTCTCCGCGAATATCGCCATCACTCTGCTCATCATGATGGTCATCATCTACGTGAAGGAGCCGACCGAGTTTTCAAGTTTTCCAACCGTGCTCCTGGCCGTCACCCTCATGCGCCTCTCGCTCAATATCGCATCGACCCGGCTCATCCTTCTCGACGGCTATGCCGGCCAAGTGATCGAGGCCTTCGGGAAGATCCTGATCCAAGGCAACTACCTCGTCGGAGCGGTGGTGTTTCTCATTCTCGTCATCATCAACTTCGTGGTCATTACCAAAGGCGCCGGCCGCATCGCCGAGGTGACCGCGCGGTTCACCCTCGACGCCATGCCCGGAAAACAAATGGCGATCGATGCCGAGCTGAATGCGGGCATGATCGACGAACTCACCGCATCCCGGCGCCGTTCCGACGTGCAAAAGGAAGCCGATTTCTACGGGGCGATGGATGGAGCCAGCAAGTTCGTGCGCGGAGATGCCATCGCCGGCATCCTCATCACCCTCATCAACGTCATCGGCGGGTTCGGGATCGGCATGCTTCAAAAAGGGATGTCGTTCCCCGATGCCATCCAGAAATACACGCTGCTCTCCATCGGCGACGGCCTGGTGACGCAAATCCCCGCCCTCGTGGTTTCCGTGGCGGCCGCCCTGCTGGTCACCCGCACGGCGGACGAAAACAGCCTCGGCAACCAGATTTCCTCCCAGATCA
Organism: Chthoniobacterales bacterium; assembly: GCA_038214335.1. Lineage (GTDB taxonomy): Bacteria > Verrucomicrobiota > Verrucomicrobiia > Chthoniobacterales > Terrimicrobiaceae > QYQL01. The sequence goes on along the minus strand of JBBQRY010000141.1, from coordinate 1,460 downwards.
CCGGCTATCCGAAAGCCATGATGATCGTCTCTGGAATGCTCTTGTTTTTCGCCGTCATGCCGGGCATGCCGGGGGTTCCATTCATGATCCTGGCTGCGATTGTCGGTTCGGTGGCATGGAACATAATGAAGAAGCAGAAGAAGGGAGCACCTGGCGCGGGCACCGCCGCAAAAGCGCAGTCGGCTCTCATGGATAAGAAGGGAAAACTTCTGCCGGCCGGCCCCGTCAAGAGTCCGGCGGTCGAAGAGATGCGCAAGCTCGCGGTCACCGAGGTGCTTGCGGTCGAGCTCGGATTCGGCCTCATCAAATTGGCCGACCGCGCACAGGGCGGCGATCTCCTCGACCGCATCACCGGCGTCCGCCGGTCCTACGCCAGCGAGACCGGCATGGTCATCCCCCCGATCGCCATCCACGACTGCGTGGATCTGGAGTCCAACCAATACCGGTTCCTCCTCCGGGGAAAAACCGTGGCCTCCGGAGCCATTATGCCCGGACGCTGGCTCGCCATGGACGTGAGCGGCAGCCAGGCCGAACTCAAAGGCGTGCCCACCAAGGAACCCGTCTTCGGACTGAGCGCTTTTTGGATCACCGACGAGGACCGCCGCGAAGCCGAGCTGCTCGGCTACAGCGTCGTGGACGCCGTCTCGGTCATCATCACCCACCTCTCGGAAACCCTCAAGCAAATCGGCGGCATGGTCCTCAGCCGTCAGGAAGTTCAAAATATGGTGGACGGACTCAAGGAAACCCACCCCGCCCTCGTGGCGGAACTTTTCCCCGACCTCGTCACCCTCGGGGTCGTCCAGCGGATTTTGGAGAACTTGCTGCGCGAAGGCGTTCCCATCAAGAACCTCGCCGTCATCCTCGAGGCCGTCGCCGACTTCGCCCCTGTCAATAAAAACCCCGACGAGCTCGCAGAGCAAGTCCGCCGCCGCCTCGGGATCTACTTCGCCTCCGCTTACGAATCCGAACCCGGCATCATCAAGGCCATCACCCTCGACCCGCGCCTCGAACAATACCTCTCGACCCGCGTCCAGCGCACCCACTTCGAAGTCCTCCTCAGCGTGGACCCCCAGACCGCTCAGTATCTGATGCGCGAATTGATGGAACGCTCGAACTTCCTCGTCGAACAAGGCCTCCAGCCGCTCGTCATCGTCGGCGCCGAACTCCGCCTCGCCTTCAAACGGTTCTTCGAACCCTCTCTTCCCCGCCTCGCCGTCCTCTCCTACCAGGAAATCCCCCCCCAAACCGAAATCCAGACGCTTGGAATCATCATGACCCCGCCTTCCGCTCAGGAAAAATCCTCCGAGCCGGCCATCCAGTCCGCCCTGTGATCGCGTGCCAGGGGCAGGGGGCCGTCACTGGAGGGGCAACCTCCGGCTTGACCCATAAATTCCCCCCCGCGCAAATCCACCGCCTCGCAAAGAAGCCGGACATGCCCGTCCCTGCACTTGAGCCGGTTT
>JBBQRY010000140.1:0-5846 GCA_038214335.1 Chthoniobacterales bacterium | reverse complement strand
GGCATCATGGCGGCCTTCGGAGAAGGCTTCGACATTTTGGCCAACGCCAATGCGAGCACCAAAGCCACCAAGGCGGATGCCGAGACAGCTCCCGCGATGCACAATGATCTCGACTACGACCTGAATCTCGCCGACATCTCTGAGGTCTGGCGGCGCGGCAGCGTGATCAGTTCATGGCTGCTCGACCTTTCCGCAGCAGCCTTTGCGGGCGATCCGAAACTCGAAAAATTCTCTGGCCGCGTGTCGGATTCCGGCGAGGGCCGTTGGACGATCATGGCCGCCATCGAGGAGGCCGTGGATTGTGAGGTTCTCACCGCCGCCCTTTACGCCCGGTTCCGCTCGCGCAAAGAACACACCATGGCCGAAAAAGTCTGCTCCGCGATGCGCTTCCAGTTCGGAGGACACCTCGAACGCTCGTCTGGAGGGTAGGCTCCGCGGACTGTTCTCAACTATTGGGTCAGCATCGAATGGTGCCGGTTAAGCCCACAAAGCCCCAAAGGGGAGAAATGCTACAACACACGGCAACGCCCTGGGAACCAGTTATTTAAAGCATCCAGACCTGAGCTGGAGCGAAGCAACGGGCGACACAACCCGCGCCCTCCCAAATCCCGCTTACCAGCGCCATTCCCTGCTGACTCCTTAGTTCACCGGGCCTTTCCGAATCCAGCCCAGCGGTTTGCCGAGAGGCAGGAGGCTCCGGCCAAAATAGCTATTTAAGAAAACCGCTCCGGCGGCATAAAAACCCAGCAGGGAAATCGACAGTTCGGACCATGCCGCAGCCTTGTGACTGATTTCGCCAAACGGTGTGCTTTTGAAAAGGATGCTCAGTGCCAAAGCGGGAAGCAGGATATTGATGAGCAGCAAAATAGCGGCAAAAACTTTGTTCGCTTCCAACGAGGCCACTAAGATGAAAAGCGAAAAAATCCCGTAACCGATGCAGGCAAACGCCAATTGCCTCGGGTCAGCATTTTCTGCCAGCGGTCCAAACCAACCAAGGCTCACCGCCCAGTGCATGGCCACCGCAATCCAGAACAACCCGTAGGCTCCCAACACAATTGCCCCGAAGTAGTTGTTCTTGCGGAAATCAATCGTCGAAGCCCAAATCTGCGCAACCGATCCAAGGAAAAGCGCCCACGGAATCAGATACGTAACCCCCGTCGTCCATCCCATCTTCTGGGAGGCCGCCACGAACGTGACCATCGCCAACCCAAACACCCCCAAGGCCGTCGGATCGGACATCACGATTTTGGTTTCAGTAAAGTGGATGGCAGGCGATTCGGATTTTTGCACCCGACTTGTGTAGGGGGTTCGGCCTGCTGACGCAAGATATTGCGAACTTCAATTTTTCAACGGCCACTGGAGTGGGACAAGGAGGACAACGAGAGCCAGCAAAACGAGCGTGAGGAATCCACCGACTTTCAGGAAATCGACAATCCGGTATTTGCCGGGTCCGAACACCAGGAGGGAAGAGGGTTCGAAGGGGGCGATGAGAGAGACCGAGGCGGCATACGTGATAGCCATCGCAAACGCCCGTCCATCGACACCCAATTTCGCGGCGGCACTCAGCGCAACCGGCAGAATGACAAGGGCGGCAGCCGCATTGGACATCGGCTGGGTGAGCAGCGCGGTCAGCAGCACGAAGGCTGCCAGCACGGCAATGGGTCCGGCAGGTTCCAGCGCGGAAACAATTCCGCCGGCCAGCAGTTCGGCTGCATGGGTTTTTTCCATGGCAATTCCCATGGCGATCATGCCGCCAATCAGGACCAGCAATCGCCATTCAATGAGGTTGTAAATCCGATGCACTGGAATCGCCCGAGCAATGACGGATGCCAGCGCCGCTCCCAGCAAACCCACCGAAATCGGAATCCACCCCGCCGCACTGGCCCCAATCCCCACCGCCACGGCACCGACAACAATGAGCCCTTTTTTTCCTGGATGTCCAATAAGGTTGGGTTCGCCAAAAATTGCAAAATCCGGACTTTCGAGCAGGCTCGCCATGCTTTCTTTGGGACCCCGTGCAAGGAGGAGGTCACCTGTGTGTAGGCGAACGGATTTGAGCTTGGCGCACAAATGGCGTCCGTGCCGATTCACGGCAAGAATTGTGATGCCTAAGCGAGTCGGCAGATCCAGAGTGCCGATCGTGCGGTCCCTCATCCCTGAAAGTGGCGTGACCAGCACCTCAAGCATCTCCATGTCGTCTTCCTTGAGAGAGACGTCCATGAACTTCACATCCGGACGGATCGCGATGCCTTCGGTCTCGCGCACTTTCATCAGGCTCTGCACCGCACCGTTCACAAGGAGCACATCGCCTTCGTGGAGCACGGTCGCTGGGCGGGCGGACAGCTTTTTTCCTTCGCGCAGGACATTCAGCACACGGAGGTCGAGTTCGCCCAAGCCAGAACCGCGTAACGTGCGACCGATGAGTGGAGATCCCTCCTCAATCACGACCTCGGACAGGTATTCCGCGAGCCCGTAATTCTCCGTCAGACTTTGCAAATTCGGATGATCGGGCAACAAACGGCGTCCGATAAAAACCATGCCGACAATCCCAGTGGCCACGAGAATCAGACCAATCGGCGTGAGCTCGAAAAATCCGATCCCTCGCTCGCCCACACGAGTGAGGTATCCGCTCACCGCCACGTTGGTTGAGGTGCCAATGAGTGTGCAGGTACCGCCAAGAATTGATGCAAACGCCAAAGGCATCAACAATTTGGAAGGAGAAATTTCCTTCCGTCCTGCCAGAGCCGTCACCGGCGCAATCATCAGGGCGGTCACCGTCGTGTTGTTCATGAAGGCTGAAAGAGCCGCCACCGGCGCCATCACCGCCATCAGAAGTCGACGTTCGCCGGCCTGCGACGTGTGCTCCAGCAAAAATGCGCTGAGCCGGTCCACAATCCCGGTATCGCGCAGCGCCCCGCTGATCACAAATACCGAGGCCAAAATAATGATGATCTCACTTCCATACCCGGCAAAGGCCTCAGCAGGCGTCAGAATCCCAGATCCCACAAGCACCAGCAGCATGAGAAGGGTCACGACATCAATCGGCAACCACTCCCGGGCAAAGGCAATGGTCACCAGCACCAGAAGAGCAAGCACAACAGCAATCTCCATATTTAGAAATACCCTAGCAGGCTCTCCGCAGGATTTGAAAGCGTGTGGATCGTTCTCATCCCTGCACTTCGCACCTCAGAACCCCCGTGGACGTGCGGAAAGCGGTTCGTCCGTCTCGTGACGTCCGGAGGGATTTCGATCGAAGGCTGAAGAAAAATGGCGCTTCGCGCGTTCACGCCCCGGCACAGCGGGGCGGCTACAGAGAAATGCTTTCGAATGCGGATATTGGAGAGCGGAGAGAAGCGGCATCGAAAAAGATCTGAACACTGAACACTGAAAACTTTTCCTTTTTCCGGCGCCATGCGGTAGGATTTGCGGATGCCAAGTTTTGATATTGTTTCCGAGATCGACAAGCAGGAAGTGGACAATGCAGTGAACCAAGCGGTGAAGGAGTTGGCCACGCGGTTTGACTTCAAGGGAAGCATAGCGACGATTGAGTGGGTGGCGAAGGACTCGAAGATCGCTCTCAAGGCGGAGGATGCGTCGCGGCTGAAATCCCTCCATGACATGGTGGTGGGCAAGCTGGCCAAGCGGAACATTGATCTACGCAACGTGGAGCGGAAGGACCCGGCGGTTTCGCCGCTTGGTCATGCGACACAAGATTTTGTCATCAAGCAGGGGTTGGACGGGGATAAGGCGAAAGAGATTGTGAAAGCAATCAAAGGGGAAGGACTCAAGGTACAGAGCGCACTGCAGGACCGGCAGGTTCGGGTGACAGGGAAAAACCGGGACGATCTGCAGGCGGTGATTGCCTTCTGCCGGGGAAATGATTTCGAGGTGTCTCTCGGGTTTCAGAACTTCCGGGACTGAGGGAAACGTTAGGAGGATTTTTTGACCTTGCGATTCGGTTTGGTCATCACGTCGATTTTTTTGAGGACTTCGAGGCGGACGGGCACAACGCCGGAGTTGACCATTTTGATTTCTTGGGCGGCGGCTTTGCTCAGGTCAATGATGCGTCCGCGCACATAAGGTCCGCGGTCGTTGATCCGCACGATCACGCTTTTATTGTTCCGGAGGTTGACGACGCGAACCACGCTGTGCATGGGCAGGGACTTGTGGGCGGCAGTCATGTCGGTGGGTTTGAACCGCTCGCCGCTGGCTGTTTTCTGCGGCTTCCAATAGAATGAGGCTTTGCCAGTCTGCGTAGAAACCGGTTTGGGTGAGAAGATCGCCGGAAGCGCGGCAGTGTCTCCAGCCCGACGACTGGGTGCGGGATCGGTGATCAGAGCGGGGGGCGTCGCGCAGCCGGATACAATGAGCACGCAGAGAACGGCAAGCCCGAGGGCGCGGAGGTCTGCGAGGCCGGGAGTCGGACGGGTCCGAAGCCGGTGGTCCTCCCGCTTCCTCATGCGGGATCCTCAGGCTTCACCTCTGCGGATTGTATGATGCCGGGCAGTGCAGACGCAATTTTCGAGAGGGATCGTTCAAAGAGAAACGCGTGTTTGGGAGCGCCATCGCGGTGAACAATCTCGACTTTGTCGCAGAGAAATCCGGATCGGTGAGAGACCGAGGCATCGGTGACATCCATTTCGAGCACCACGGCGCCGAGGAACGAGCGTCCGACAAAGAAAACGCCGGAGGGTTCGCCGGATAACCCGACGAGCCATCCGCGAAGGTTGGGGATGAGCCGGGGTCCTCCTCCGCTGAGGCACGGCACGGCCCAGCGGACAGGTGCCGTGCTGGCGTGCGCACGACGGAGGTGAAGTTCGTGGGAGGATGGCAACCGGTCTCCGGGATTGGTTGCCAGCGCATCCTCGGGCACGGCATTGAGTTTTTTCCATGCAAACCAAAGCTTGGCGCGGATTCCGCGCAGAAGCCTGGGAGCAAAAGTGATGACAAGAGCGGTAAAAGCCAGCGCCACCACCAGGGCGACAATCGGGTTCCACACCAGCAGACCCAGTCCGGCCACGACAATGCCATCCTCCGCGAGGCTGAGTCCGATATTTGAGAAGGGTTCCGGCGAGGTGTTGGCCACCAGCCGCGTGCCGGCCTTGGCGACATGCGAGGTGAGTGCCATCCCCCCGGCAAGGAGTCCGGCCGCCACCGCAAAGGCCGGATGCGCCTCACCCATCGCCGCCACAGCAAGGGCCGCCGCGCCCACCGGACGGATGAACGTATGCACGGCGTCCCATGCCGTGTCGATCCACGGAATCTTGTCCGCAAAAAACTCCATGATGTAGAGGAACCCCGCAATTCCAATGATGACGGGATCCGACAGAACGGACAGATCATTGAGCGCGGGAGGAAGCGTCACCCAGTCCATGCGCAAGGCGAGCCCGGTCACAAAAACCGTGAGATAAAGGTTGAGCCCTGCAAGGCTTCCGAGTCCGAGGGCCACGCCCAGTGTGCTGAGGATTTCCATAGTTTTATGTCCGCCGCTGCGGGAGTCGGGTCCTCCCACATCCTTGCCTGATACCAGTCCGGCCCGCCGGAAACAACCGCAAAAAGCGTGGGGGCCGAGGTGAACAGTTCAGATTCAGCAGAAATTCCTTAGAAATCAATCCAGATGCCAGTGCGCCAGGGCAAAGTGAGCGGACGCCGAATTTATGGCATTTTGACGAGGAAAACCGCGTCTTGCGGGCGGGTCTGGACAGGGGCGCATCTCCGAAAAGTGCAAACAGGGAGAACAGGCGTCTCGCCTGTTTGGTGACTGGCTATGGTCTGCGGAGTCTCCACTCCCCACAGGCGGGACGCCTATGCTCCCTGACCTTCCATCGCCGATTGCACTTTTCAGA
>JBBQRY010000139.1:0-5847 GCA_038214335.1 Chthoniobacterales bacterium | reverse complement strand
GGTGAGGATTTTTGCCATGGGAAGCAATTGCGTAGGGCGCTCGGCTTCCGGCAAGGAGCCAATGGTCACCTTCTTGGGGTAAATGGTAGGCCGTGGTGATGATCGCCGTCTGGTGTTTGGTTTTCGTCAAGCGGCGGATCTCATGAACCGGCAGTGAGTTTTTGCCGGAGGTGATGGCGGTTTTCCGGGTGGCGATTTTCATAACCGTCGAACCCCCTCCGGGAACGGGCACCGTAACTTCGCTAAACTCGCTTTCCGGCCAGACGTCCTTGACCGCTTTGCGGTAGGTCATGCCTGCGATTCGCAGCTTCCAGAGTTTGGAGAGCAATTCGTGAGTCGCGCCCTCCCGGTCAAAAATCACCACGAAGCGGTGCAAAAGGGGATCGGTCGCCAGTTCGGCCTCGGTGGGTTGCTGGGGAACGCTCTTCATGAGTTCGGGCACGATTTCCTCCAGCAGTGTGCTGGCCAGGCCGTCGTTGACGGTTTTGGATACCACAAAAAACGGACGTCCAATCGCATCGTTGACCCAGTAATCGGTGGTGCCCCGCAAACAGAGTCTTTCGCGCGTGACATAGCGCCGGGGCAGATTGGCCTGCGTCCCGTGGTAAACGCGCACATGCCCATCCAACCACTTTGTGACGGAATTGTAACAATTCTCCTGTTTTCTCAGTGGAAGGAATCGTGACTAACCTGTTCGTTGGATTGGACCCATGGTCGCTGAGTGCGTATGTTCTGGGGCGACGCATTCGGTCCATGTGCCATGAGATTTCCGTTGCCGGATGGTGGGGTTGCCGGGTTCCATAGCGAAGAGGTGGAGCCATTCATTTTCGACGAGTTGCCGAACCACTTCGTGTTTGGCAAGGATGGCATCCATGGCATCGGGGGCGGCCTCGATAAAGACGTTGAGCCGCACGGGATCGTGCATGAACCGAGATCCGTCGTGCACACTTTGCCATGGGAGTCCGACCCGGAGGTCGCCGCCATTTCCCTGCACGACGCCTAGGGTGCCAACGACATTATGGGTGACTTTCGTGCCGCTTCCAAACCGTTCGTTGTCGATCGTGGAGGCGTAATATTGCATATTGATCCAGTTGGCGACGACCATGGGTGCGCAGAGGATGAGTTCGAGGACAGAACCATCGGAATCGGACGCGGCATCATAGTTGTGAAGGAACGCTCTCCCATCCAAGGGGAGGCCTGCGGTGCGCGTGCGTGGGGCCGCAATGAATGCCGCGTTGCCCGCCAGCCCCCACTCGGGTCGCACTTGTGCCCAGTCCCGACTCCGCTGCGAGACCAGAGCGTCGAGTCCGACCCCGTCTGGATCCAGGCCTAGGCTTGTGGCACGCTGGCGCCGCACAAGGGCCGAGGCCCGCGAAAGCTCCTGCTGAAGCACTTCGATGGAGTTCCGGTGACTGGAGGGAATGGCCTCCGAATCCAAGAGAGCGACCTCATCGGTGGTGGTGTCATGAAGGCTGGCGACAAACCATGTGTCGGCGGGAATTTCGATGCCCCGCTGCACGAGAAGAGTCCGGATTTCAGGATCATTAAACACCTGCGCCGCAACCCGCGCGTTGGTATGTCCGGCATGGCCGCCGCAAGCACCGCAATCCAGGGCACTTCCATAGGGGTTATTGATCGTTGTGCTTCCGTGTCCGCAGACGAGAACGATCCGTGCAAATCCCCGCGTGATTCCCATTTTACGAAGGGCGTTGGCAGCAGTGTCAGCCAGGGCTTCCAGAGAATCGTTGCCACAGCAGGCGACATGTCGGACCAAGCGTTTCTGCTCACAGGTGCTGAGTCCGTCGAGTTCTGGTGCGGATTGGACGGCTGGCCATCCGAAGCTATCGCGGATCAATTTCACGACAAATCCCAGCCCACAGGCTTCCACGAAGGAAAAGCTGGAAACCGCCGAGACCTTAAATCCCCGCCATGCGCTGGTTGCGGTGCGCCGCGCATTCCGCAGGGTCATGAGAGCCTCGCGTTCGCGGGGTTCGGAGAGCGTCTCACGCACGGTCAGAGTCGGATTCAGCAAGACCGGACACAGGGCGGAACCTTCATCCTGACCCAGTGCCACATGCCTGAGGGGGAACCCGAAAAATCCGGCAAACCCAATGGTTTCTGTCGTGGACGACACCGATTCGAGGGCCAGCCGCATCCGCTCGCTCCGAACATCGATGCAGAAGACTGCCTGGGTCGCAGGACGTTGCCCCGGAGAACTCTCTGGTGCCGATGTCCTGCCGAGCGCTTCGACAAACTCGCGCTGGACGGATATTTCGACGGCTGCCTGCCAGATCGACCACGTGTCGGAGGAAGGTTCTTCGACGAGTGCGCACTGGCCAACATTCGCCATCCACTCGGCCGACTCAGTGGCAGTGGGATATTGGATCGCGAGTGCCCAGTCGCAGGCTAGTCGGATGGCCAGCAATTCGCGCAGCGCGGGGTTGGATTTTCCAGCCATGCTATCGGTCCACACCAATTGGCTCACATGCGAGGCCCAGCCGCTGAGGCTCAGGAATTGCCTATGAAGAAGTTGTTCCGCGCTCTGCGCCGGGACACCCAAGGCCGACAACGCCTGCGCGATGCATGCCTCGGGGTCATCTGGAAGCTGCCGGACGAGGGCACGGAACCCCGCAAGCCCGCGCATTTCCGGATTTCGATCCCATGCTGCGAGGGATTTCCATTTCTGGAAAAGCGGGATCGAAGCACCCGATGGCGTCCATGCTGCTTGGCCTTGGTCAAAGATGGCGGCGCACCATTTCGCAAGATCCTCGGCGATGGCGTCGGCAAAGAATGTGCCCTCCCGCGCATCGACAAATTCCGCAAACGTCAAAATCCGGTCGTCCATTTCCACAGGTCTCGCGTTCCATGCAGCAGTGAGACTCTCCAAGCTGTGCCGCCCGTTGGCGACAGCCGCATTGGCTGCCTGTAGATCCGCCTCGCCAATCCGTCCGCTTTCCCATGCTTTACGGTAATAATCTGCATCCATGTGAAGCCGCGAATGGCTTGTCTTGCGCATCCGCGCCACCGCCTGTCCAAACGGTTTTTCGACGAGTCCCCAAAACGGATTCACCGCGACAAAATGCCGGAGCGGCCACATCGGCGGCACGCGCTTGCAGGCCGCCGCAATCGCAGAATCGAAGGCTTCTTCTTCTGCCGCTCGCACGGGATTCGCCGTAGGCGTTGGAGCGCCCTGTTGTTTTCTGGCAGCAGGTGCTGTAGGCCAGAGCCTTTCAATGAACACATTGGCGATGGTTCCGAGGTAGAAGCCATTCGAGGCATGCACATAGAGCCGCCGCCAGAGGGGATCGTTGCGCCGGTCCGGCAGCATGGCTTGAAAAATCATGGCCGCTCCAAACAGAATGAGCAGTGCCACGGCGAGGAGCGGATTCTGACCCGCATCGACGGGGACCACGCTTCCGTAAAGCGATTCGGCAACGCTGTGAAGCAGGAAGTAGGCCGCGCACACCCCGAGAGAGATGCCGACGGCCCGAGCCAAAGCCTTGAATCGGAGAGGACGTGCGCACGTGCTCCAGAGAAGTTGCACGACACCAAAAAGCAGGATCGTCCCAAGCGCCACCACGCCGGGTTGGTTCCGCACTCCAAAAAATGGGGCCGCAAAGAAGGTGCCGACCGCCACGCCAGCGAGCAGCAGGGCCAGCAGCACCGGATGCGGACGCCCCGTTCCTTTTGGCACCCAGGACAGCCGGGCCAAACCGACCACACTGCCGCTCACGAGGAATGCATGTGCCTTGTAGAGCGAGTGCGCGACAATGTGCAGGAGGGCCAGCGAAAACGCGCCGAGACCGCACTGCATCATCATGAATCCCATCTGCGCAATCGTCGAATACGCCAAGGATTTCTTGACGCTCGTCTGGGTGAGCAGAACCAGCGAAGCAAAGAGCGCGGTGATGACACCGACAATAGCCAACACATAGAGGGCCGCATGGGAAGGGGCGATCAGCGGACTCAGACGGATGACAAGGAATCCGCCCGCGTTGATGATTCCCGCGTGCATGAGGGCCGAAACCGGAGTCGGGGTCTCCATGGTTTCCGGCAGCCATGTGTGGAAGGGAAACTGGGCAGATTTCAGCAAAGCACCGCTCACCAAGAGCAGCGCGATGGTGTGAGTCGTCCAATCTGGGACAACAAACCCCGACGCCGCGAGCGCAAAGAGCGCTCCGAAGTTCCAAGTCCCATACGCCTGCCCGATCACAAGAATGGCTGACAGCAGACAGAGATCCCCCACCCGGCTGATCACGAATTTCTTCCGCGCCGCCACCACCGCCGCCCGCCGGTCGGGGTAGAACAACAACAACCGGTGCAGGCACAGGCTGGTGGCCAGCCATGCCGCGAAAAACACCATCAGGTTGCCGGATACCACCATCAGGAGCACCGAGGCAATGGTGAGTGCCAGCCATGTGAAGAACCGCACCCGTCCCGGCTCGCCGGCCATATAGTGGCGCGAATACCGCAGCACTACGAAACCAAGGAAGCCCACCAGCGCAAACATCGTGAGCGAAACAGCGTCCAGATAAAAAAAGGAAATGGCCATGGAGGAGAGAATGACAAAATAGATTGCATTCGTATAATAGAACGTTTGTATCATATCGTTCTTTTTTATGAATGATAGCTTCCTCAACTACCATCACCTCCGATATTTCCATGCCATTGCTACCGAGGGCCATCTGACCCGTGCTGCCGCGCACCTGCACCTCTCGCAGTCCGCCCTCAGTCTCCAGCTTCGCAAGCTGGAGGAAAGTCTCGGACACGCCCTCTTCCTTCGAGAAGGGAAGCGTCTCGTGCTCACCGAAGCGGGACGCATCACGCTCGACCATGCACGACGGATTTTTTCCACCGGGCAGGATCTGATCGCGACCCTCTCCCAGACTGGCGGCGGACCCCGGCGCGTGCTGCGCGTGGGCACAGTCTCCACGCTCTCCCGCAATTTTCTGCTCTCCTTCTTCCGCCCTCTCATTGGAAGGGAGGACTGTGAACTCGTGATCCAGTCCGGCTCGCTTCAGGATCTGCTCACCCGGCTCGGCACACACACCCTGGACCTCGTGCTCTCACAGTTCGCCGTGCCCCGCGACGCCCATACGAACTGGCACAGCCACCTCCTAGATGAACAGGAAGTCAGCCTTGTCGGTCGTCCCGTGCGTCCCAAGCGCCGGTATCCAGACTGCCTCGCCAACACACCTCTCATTCTGCCCGGACCCGAGAGTGGAATCCGCATCGCCTTCGACCGCGTGCTGGATGCCGCCGGGCTCCACCCCGTCATCGCGGCAGAAGTCGATGACATGGCAATGCTTCGACTGCTTGCCCGTGAATCCGATGCCCTCACTCTCGTTCCCCGCGTCGTTGTCCGCGATGAGCTCAAATCCCGCCAACTCGTCGAATGCCACCGGTTCTCCGAAATCCGCGAAACCTTTTACGCCATCACTCCCACGCGTCGATTCCCCAACCCCCTCGCCCGCGAACTCCTCACAGCATGGAAACTGCCCGAAAAGCGCCGAAATCCCCCGACCTCTCTCTGATTCCAATCTTGGCACGGCATTTGCTTCCCCGTTTGGGTGACATGCCTGAAAAGTGCGTGCCTAACCAAACCGTCGGCGGACCGTGCAAGCGGGAGGTCGGCAAACCAAAACAAGGAGAATAAACAAAATGAAAATCGCTACAAAAATCGTATCTCTGGTGAGCCTCGCGGCCGTGCTCTCGGGCAGTCCGCTTCTCGCCGGTGAAGCAAAAACGTTCACAGAAAAAGTCGTCATTGAGGAACCCACCAAGTGGTATGGGGCCGCCCTTTCCACCGGATGGGACAGCCTCTACATGTTCCGCGGTGTGAACGTG
>JBBQRY010000138.1:0-5857 GCA_038214335.1 Chthoniobacterales bacterium | reverse complement strand
AGATTCGCCCTCTTCAAGCCAGTGGGAGACTTGAGAAAATTGATTGCAGAGAACACGAATGGAAGCGGTTTTCATAGTGTTATACGCTACTATATCACACGAGCACGAATCGCTGGCAAGTTGAAAACTGTCGGGCATCCTTTGCAGCTTTGTGTTTTTTGTAGTAAATTCGAACCATCTGCCGCGGCGGACGCCACTTTCGATGCCGTAGCCAGTGGATACCGGGTGCCTTGGTCAAGGCTTAGCCCCGATTCTCCGGGCAGGGGGACTCGAGGGCTTGGACGAGGGTTTCCCATGGGAGGACGGCACATTTCACGCGTTGGGGGAATTGATGCACTCCGCTGAGGACTTCCAGCCTCGCCGGCAACTCCGCACCAGTGCCATCCTTGGCGAGTTGGCGGAATTTTTGGGCGAGTTCGCGAACCTGCTGGCAAGGAAGTCCTTGGACTTCTCCGGTCATGATCGACGCGGATGCCGTGCAAATGGCGCAGGCCGTGCCGGTGAATTTCGCATCCGAGACGGCACCATCCTGAACACAGAGGGCCACCGAAATCTCGTCCCCACAAAGGGCATTGTGCCCGTCCGCAAAATGGGTCGGATGTTCCATGGGTCCGAAATTTCGGGGTTTCTTCGAGTGCTGCATCAGCACGGCTTGGTAGAGTTCGTTGTCCATTATTTAAAAAATGCCACGGCTTCTTGAAGAACGCTAGCGAGCGCTTCCACGTCGGAGGGCTGATTGTAGAGGTAAAAGCTGGCCCGGCTGGAGGAGGGGCTGCCGAGTTTGCGCATGAGGGGCTGAGCGCAATGGTGTCCGGCCCGCAGGGCGACCCCGCGTTCGTTGGCAAAGAAGGCCACATCGTGCGCATGGACTCCTTCGATGGAAAACGTGACGAGGCCAGATTGGCGATGCGTAGGACCGAAAATGCGGAGGCCATCTATTTTTTGGAGTTCTTCGCAGGCCATTGTCGCCAGCGAGATCGAATGCCGTTGGATTTCCGTGAGTCCGATTTCATTCAGGAAGGCAATTGCCTCCGCCCATGCGGCAGCCTCAAGGATGGCGGGGGTGCCGGCTTCAAACCGGGCGGGCGGTTTGCGAAAGGTTGCGGGCTTATCGTAGTAGGCGCGATCCACCATCTCTCCGCCATACTGCCATGGAGGCATCGCAGCAAGCAATTCCTGACGGCCCCAGAGTGCGCCGATTCCGCTGGGTCCGCACATCTTATGCGCGGAGCAACCAAGGAAATCGCAGCCGATCTCTCGCACATCCACCGGCTGATGTCCGACGCTCTGTGCGGCATCCACAAAAGTGGTCGTGCCAGCTTCGGCGGCCCATTGGCACAGATCCCGGATCGGGTTTTCGAGTCCCAAGGTGTTGGGAACGTGCACACAGGCAAAGAGTTTTGGACGGTCTGCCAGCAGGCGCTTCGCGGCTTCGAGATCCAGAGCCAAGCCATTTTCCAGCACCGGCACCCATGCGATGCGTGCGCCCGTCTCCTTCGCCAAGTGCAGCCATGGAAGCAGGTTGCTATGATGCTCCATCTCGGTGAGCAAAATGGTGTCCCCGGCTCCCACGTTCGTCCGTCCCCAAGAATTCGCCACAAGGTTCACCGATTCCGTCGTTCCACGGGTAAAAATGATTTCTTCGTCCGTGTGCGCATTGACGAGTCCGCCCACAGCCGTGCGTGCCTGCTCGAAAGCCGTCGTGGCCCGCTCGCTCAGCAAGTGGATTCCGCGGTGGACGTTTGCGTATTCGCTCTCCAAAAACCGGGTCATGCGCTGGATCACCCGCCCGGGCTTCTGTGAACTTGCCGCATTGTCCAAATAAATCAACGGGTGTCCGTTGACCGATTCCTTCAAAAACGGAAACTGCGAGCGAATCTCTGTCAGATCAAATGCCATGTTGCGGAGACTATACCGAGAATCAGTCTCAATGCTAGAATCGTCTTGGGGCCTTGCGAAAAGCGCGGATAAATTCCTTCCGTGGCGGAAGCTCGGCCGATAGATTTTCCTCCACAATGACCGCATCCATTTCCGACCTTCGCCGCAACTACAATGAGCGCGAACCTCTCACTCGCGCCACCCTGGCTGCTTCACCCGTGAAGCAATTTGCGCTCTGGTTTGAAGAGGCTCGGGCGGCGGAAATCCCGGAACCCAATGCCATGACCCTTGCCACGGCGGAGCCCTCTGGGCGCGTCTCCTCGCGCACGGTTCTTCTCAAAGCCTACGATGAGCGAGGTTTTGTCTTCTTTACCAACTATGCCAGCCGAAAGGCGCGTCAGCTTGCTGCGAACCCGCAGGCGTCCCTTCTTTTTCCATGGGTGGCGCTGGCGCGGCAGGTCGAGATCGCCGGTGCGGTGGAAAAAATCTCTGCGGCAGAGTCCCTTGCTTATTTCATGAGCCGTCCGTTTGGAAGCCGCCTCGGAGCTTGGGTGTCGGATCAAAGCTCGGTGATCTCCTCCCGCAAAATCCTTCTGGCGAAATTTGATGAGCTCAAGCGCAAATTTGCAAATGGAGAAATTCCGAAGCCCGAAGGCTGGGGAGGCTTCCGAGTTGTGCCCGAGACGGTCGAATTCTGGCAGGGCGGATCTGACCGCCTGCATGACCGCCTCCTCTACACGCGCGGAGAATCGAACGCATGGACGATCTCTCGTTTGGCTCCGTAAACACAGCGGATCAATTTCCGACCACAGGAAGCCCGGACAGTGCCATCGCAATTTCTTCGGCGGGGTAGGCGTAATCTTCAAGTTCTCCGGCGGTGAAGCGCATGTAGGAGGACATATCGAAGTGCCCGTGGCCGGAGAGGTTGATCAGGATCGCTCGGGACTCGCCGCTTTCTCGGCAGGCGAGAGCCTCGTCAATGCCAACCGCGACGGCATGGGCGGCTTCGGGCGCGGGCACGATGCCCTCCGCCTTCGCAAATATGACGCCGTTTCGGAAGACCTCCATCTGCCCGACCGAGCAGGATTCCATGAGTCCGAGTTCTTGAACGTGGCTGACCATCGGAGCCATGCCATGATAGCGGAGTCCGCCGGTATGGATGGCGGGCGGGATGAACGAACTCCCCAGCGTGTGCATTTTCACGAGTGGGGTGAGTTTTCCCGTGTCTCCGAAGTCGTACGCATAGCGGCCTTTGGTGAGCGACGGGCAGGCGCTGGGTTCGACCGCAAGGATGCGCGGTGAGGGGCCTCCCCGCAAAGTCTCCCCGATAAATGGAAACGCGATTCCCGCAAAATTCGACCCGCCGCCGGTGCATCCGATCACGACATCCGGGTAGTCCTCCGCCATCTCAAACTGCCGAAGGGCTTCGAGTCCGATGATCGATTGGTGGAGCATCACGTGATTGAGCACACTCCCCAGGCAGTATTTGGTATCCGGGTTTTGCATGGCAATCTCGACCGCTTCAGAAATGGCGATACCGAGTGAGCCGGGACAGTCCGGGTCGGCCGCGAGCACCGCGCGTCCTGCCGCGGTTTCCATGCTCGGACTCGCAATGCAGCGTCCGCCAAATGTCTGCATGAGCGCCTTGCGATAGGGTTTCTGGTCGTAACTTACCCGCACCATAAACACGTCACAGGGAATGTCATACATCGAGCACGCAATTGAGAGTGCGGACCCCCACTGTCCGGCACCGGTCTCGGTGGTGATGCGTTTTGTGCCCTCGATTTTGTTGAAGAAGACCTGCGGAATCGCGGTGTTGAACTTGTGAGATCCGCTGGGGCTGGTCCCCTCGTATTTGTAGTAAATGCGGGCGGGTGTGCCGAGGGCCTTTTCCAGCCGACGGGCCCGGCAGAGCGGCGAAGGACGCCATTGTGCGAGAAGTTGGCGGACCTCCGCCGGAATCTCGATCTCGCGTTCCATGCTCATTTCCTGCGCGATGAGTTCTTTGGCAAAAATTGGTTCCAACTCAGCGGCCGTGAGCGGTTCACCCGTGCCCGGATGCCGGGGTGGGGGAGGGGGAGTCGGAAGATCCGCCGCGAGGTTATACCAAACCTTTGGGATTTCGCTTTCGGGGAGAAGGTATTTGATCGTTTCCATAAAAGTCCGCTTGAAATTTACTCGCCGTCGGTCGGCATCTGGGGCAGCTCCATCTTTTTGTAATCGCGCGGAATTTCAAAATCCTTTGCCGCGATGGCATCTCTCGAGATGGCCTGAACCCGAATAGTGGTCTTCTTTCCGGCATCGTCAGTGATCTCGGTGAGGAGAGGCAAGCCTTTGATTTTTCCGGCCTGCGCCGGGGATTGGAACTGCTTGAACTGTGCTCCAAATTTCTCGAATTGCTTGGCCATCTGCTCGGATTCCGGAATCGCCTGCGTGACCCATATCGTCATGCTCTGTTTGCTCATCGTGGCGGTGAACTCCTCGCATTCGAAGCCCAGAAGGGTTTGCTTGCGGCCTGTGGGTTTGAAGTCCGGCGCGGAATCGCCGGGTTGCTGGTTGGCCTTGGCCATCTTAGCTGCCATTTTCTGAAATGCAGCGTTCATCGGAATCGCCACCTTCTGCTCGGGCATCAAAGACGTCATGTCTCCGGTGTTACCATCCAAAATCATCGATGCTTTGCCACCGGTGTCGATCCGGATCATCTGATCTTTGATTTTGGTGGTGGTTGACATGGATGGCATCTGCGCGTCGGGCATCGAGATTTCCTGGAGGATCGTCAGATCGGCGCGGAGGGAACAAACGCCAGCAGCCAGAAAAGTTGCAATGACAAGGGAACGAATCGGTTTCATAATCTGCAAAACATGCACGAATTCCCGTCCGCCGTCATGCGGAAATTCAAAAAATTGGTGCTTGAATTCCAACGACCGCCGCGTCATATTCCACGTTCCGCAACGGGCCGTGGCTCAGCTTGGTAGAGCGCTTGAATGGGGTTCAAGAGGTCGCGAGTTCGAATCTCGCCGGCCCGATTTTTCGACGAGGTTCGAACGCCGTTCGACTGCCACCGCGGAAGCGCTCCGCAAACAGCGAAGCCCATATCGCAGAGCCGCCGAAGGCAGGATAATCTCGCCGACCCGAACATGTTATGCTGAAATTATAACTTATGGGACCCCTTCGAGGCACCTGCCAAAAACCTCTCCCATGACGCAATGTCATCGATGTCCTCCAGCTCTTGAAGAAGCTGGAACCGCAGTCCCATCCCGGCGGCAATGTGCAGGGTATTTTGCAGAACTGCCGGGGTGCTCCAGGGTATCCCGGCAAAAAGCTCAGCCCAGGCATTCTTCAGGAGAAAGAGGACGTATCCGCCATCCCGGGACCGGCCGATGACGCCATCCGCTCCGGCGATCACTCGCTCGGCACCAAGGTTTCTCTCGTTTGCTTCATGCTCGGAAAAGATCAAGTGGTTCATCTTTTCGTGATAGATCAAGCGGCATTGAAGGACGGGTCCCCCAATATTCACCCGGCGCTGCATACGGAGAATGGCCTCGCCTGGGCGACCTGGACATCCGGCGGTAAGAGCCACGTGCTCACGGGAATGAATGTCACCGAAGAAACTCTGCGACGACTGATCTGAGTGCCAGTCTCATTCCCTCATCCCGTCGTTGCCCTCTATGCCGCTGTCTCCGGGGTGCTTCTCCTCTACGCGGCCAATGCCTATTACCTGATTTCGGTCTGTCTCGCCGCCCGCATGAGACTCCGTCAGCGTAACGCCGAGGATTGTCTTCGCGGGCTCGACGTTTTGCGAGAGGCGGAGGACTGGCCGCTGGTCACCACCCAATTGCCGATTTTTAACGAAGTTGGGGTCGTCGAACGCGTGATCCGGGCAGTCGCCGCGATGGATTACCCGGTCGGACGGCAGGAGATTCAGGTTCTCGATATTGGATCACCCGCTTGCTCCGGCTGCCATTCCTGATCCTTGCCG
>JBBQRY010000137.1:0-5864 GCA_038214335.1 Chthoniobacterales bacterium | reverse complement strand
GGACTTTTTTGGTGCGCTGCACACGGGAGTCGTCACGCGGGAGATTTTGAAAACCTCACGCATTGTGAGCCGTATGAGCGGACTCCATGTGGCCCGGAGCAAGGCCATTGTTGGGGAGAACGCCTTCGCGCACAGCTCCGGCATCCACCAGGATGGGATCCTGAAAAAGCGGGAAACCTACGAGATCATGGACCCGCAGGAGGTCGGCTGGGGCGGCACGGAATTGCCTCTGACCAAGCACAGCGGACGCCATGCCATGCTGGCCCGGCTCGATCATTTGGGTTTCCAACTCACCGAACAGGAAACCGGCGCAGTTTTTGAGAGGTTCAAGGAAATCGGGGACAAAAAAAAATTCGTCTATGACGACGATTTGGCGGCACTGGTGGAGGATTCGATGTCCGTCGCCAAAGAGACGTTTACGCTGGATTACATCCACGTGACGAGCGGCTCAACGACGGTCCCGACTGCCACCGTGCGTCTGAAAACTGCTGGAGAGATGCGTCAGGATTCCAGCCCCGGCAACGGGGCCGTGGATGCCGCCATGCAGGCGATTGACCGGATTGTTCATCGCCAAGGACACCTTGCGGAATACCGCGTCGAAGCGGTCACGCAAGGACGGGATTCCTTGGGCGAGGTTACCCTCAAAGTTGATTTCGGCGATGGCCAGATCATCACCGGAAAAGGTGCCAGCACCGACGTGATCGAAGCCAGCGCACGGGCCTACTTGAATGCCGTCAACCGCAAAGAAATCAGCATCCAACGCGAGAAAGCCGTCTACCCCTGAGGGGGCTCCTGCGCGGGGGGAGTTTCTGGGGAGTTGGCGGATGTCGTGGGAGCGGGAGGTTTCGGATGTCGGCGCGCACGGTATTGGAGGAATTTCAGCATTCCCATGTAGGCGAGAATCGCTGCGGGGGTTGAGAGGAAGAGCGAGCCGACGAGCAGCGGAAATCCGACATCAACAAATGTCGCCCACTTTAATATGTCCTGGAAATGGAAATGGCGGATGTCGAATTTTGAGGGGACATGATGGAAATGGCCGAGCACCCACGCGCCAAGATCATATTCCAGCTTGAGCAGGACCGGCCAGAAGGGTGTGACGACATCGTGCAGCGCGACAGTTATCACCGCAGCGATGGGATTGCAGCGCAGCGCGTAGGCTATACCAAGCGACAACAGGGTCTTGAGCCCGAAAAGCGGAGTGAACCCAACGAACATCCCGATGGCCACTCCCCCGGCAATCGCATGGGGGGTGTCGTGCAGACCGAGCAGCTTATGCCCCAGCCCGGCGAAGTAGGAGAGAAGGCGCTTCATGGGAAACGCCTGCCCGCCATCAAAGAAGCTGTCAATTTCCGCACAATCCGCCTAGCGCTCCTGAAGCGGCACGTATTTGCGCAGCGTGGGACCCGAGTAAATCTGGCGCGGACGGTAGATGCGGGATTTCGGATCATCGATGACCTCCTTGAAGTTCGCAATCCAGCCGGGCATGCGCCCAATGGCAAACATGACAGTGAACATCTCGGTCGGAATGCCGAGGGCTCGCATGATGATGCCGCTGTAGAAATCGACGTTCGGATACAGCTTACGCTCAAGGAAATACGAATCGCGAAGCGCGGTTTCCTCCAGCTTTGTGGCAATGTCCAGAAGCGGATCGCTCGTCTTGAGCTGCGCGAGAAGCTTGTCGCAACTGGCTTTGATAATTTTGGCGCGCGGGTCGTAGTTTTTGTAAACCCGGTGTCCAAAGCCCATGAGACGCTTACCGCCATCCTTCGATTTGACGCCCTCAAGGAACTTCGAGCCATCGTCGCCTTCCTCTTGGATCTGCGTGAGCATTTCGAGCACGGACTGGTTGGCTCCGCCGTGGAGCGGACCCCAGAGTGCGCAGACGCCGGCTGCGGCGCTGGCAAAGAGGTTGGCGCGACTGGATGCGACCATGCGCACGGTCGAGGTCGAGCAATTTTGCTCGTGATCCGCGTGGAGCAGGAAAATCTGATCCAAGGCCGCGACGGCCTCGGGCTGAAGCTCGATATCCCCATACGGCATCGAGAACATCATGTGCAGGAAGTTTGCGGTGTATTTGTATTGCGGGTGCGGATAGACAATCGGCAGCCCCAGCGACTTCCGATAAGCAAAAGCGGCAATTGTGCGGACCTGCGAGATCAGGCGCGCGGTGTGGCGCTGGAATTTCGAGGGATCATACGGTCCGGTCAACTCGCGGGTGAAGCAGCCGCAGGCGTTGATCATGGAGGAGAGGATCGCCATGGGGTGCGCATTCGGAGGGAATCCCTCGAAATGGTATTTCATGTCCTCATGCAGAACCTGATACTCGGTGAACATGTCGGAAAATTTCCGCAATTCCTCCCGCGTGGGCAGGTTGCCATAGATGAGCAGCCAGGCCACTTCGATGAAGGTGCTCTTCTGCGCCAGCTCTTCAATCGGATACCCCCGGTAGCGAAGGATTCCTTTTTCGCCATCGATAAACGTGATGTCGCTCACACAGGATCCCGTATTTCCGAATCCGTCGTCGTAGGTGATGAGTCCGGTTTCGTCACGCAGCTTCGAGATGTCCACTCCGTGCTCGTTCTCGCTGCCGACGATCACCGGCATTTCAATGGATGTGTCTTTGTATTTCAGTGTGGCTGTTTCGCTCATAAAATCTGGTTGGCTGTCGTTAAGTTGGAACTTCCTGCACGGGAGTGTGCCCGAAGACGAAAGTTTACCGGACTCTTGCGAGCAATCCAACCCAGAACCGCAAATTTTTTCTCTAGGCGGCTGGTCGGGTTGGTCGGCATCCGAACCCAGACTTCAGCGGTGGGCGCGGTAGAAATGGATCGCGGTGACGAGGTCCATGGCTCTTTGGAGCACAGTGTCGCGGAGGGGCTCCGCAGAACGGTCTTTGCCGCTGGAGGATTCGATTTCGGGATTGGTATTGGCCATGAGGGCCGCTTCGCTCATGCGCGGACGTTCGTTGTCGAAGACGAACTGGCTGACCCCCTTGTCCTTCGTGTCGGCAAAAATGTCTTCGAGCACACCGGGCGGCAGCGCGATGGCGATGTCGGGCTTGACTCCTCCGGGAAAAATCGGCGCATTTTCCGACATGACGACTTGGGAAATTGCGACGCGCAGGCTTTTTCCGCCCCCGATGGCCACGTCCGTAAACTCGACCGCCTGCCCAGCGGTGTCGCTTCCGACGATCATCGCTCCCGCATTTTGCCGCAGCGTGGCCGCTAGCGCTTCGGCGGCACCCGCTGTCCCGGCATCGGTCAGCACCACCAAAATCCCTTCAAACGCTGGCTCTTGGTTCGAGGTCATGATCCTCTCCTGCTTCGCACTGGGCTTCTGGATGGAGAAAAGCATCCGACCCTTGGGACAGAATCGGCGCGCAAAATCGGCGGCAATTTCAAAGGAACTTCCACCCTCAACCTGGCGCAGATCCAAGATGACTGCCGGCAACTTTTTCTCCGAAAAACTCATGAGCGAGGCATCCAATTGGCTCAGTGTGGCGGCATCCATCGCCCCGGGCCGGATGTAGCCAGCGCGGTCATCGAGGATCTCCGCGAGAAACGGAACCGGCTCGTTCGTGGCGGATTGCGAATCGCTGGAAACGATCGAGGCTCCCGGAGCAAGACGGCGGAGCAGGCCTTCGAGCAGGGCTTTTTGGCGGGCGTTTTGATCCAGTGCGGCAGGAGAAAGGAAGTTGGTCTCCAGTGCGCCAAGGGTTTTTTGGACTTGGGCATCGTCCAGCGAATCGACCGTCGCACGGAGGCTGGCAGGCGGTTCGTCCGTCGCGTGGAGCAATGGAGCCGCCGCGAAAACCACTGCGGCGGCCATTCGAACTATGGGAAAGTTTAAGAGCATCCTCCGATATCGTTCCTGCGCTGAATGCCTTCAAATGAAATCGTATCCGCCGCCGCATACGCATTCGCACGCGAGCCTGCCAGATCGCTCCCGAGCGCCGTCACCCCGAGCACACGTCCGCCATTGGTTTGGACCGCGCCATCGACGGATTTTGTGCCGGCGTGGAAAACTACCACATCCGGCAATGAGTTTGCGGTCGAGATTCCTGAAATCAGTTTTCCTTTTTCGTAGGCACCGGGGTATCCGCCGGATGCCAAAATCACGCAGGTTGCGCTGGCAGCGGACCATGTCGGACGCTGGTCGGCCAGCGTCCCATCCACCGTGGCCAGAAGCAAATCCATGAGATCGCTTTCGAGCCGTCGAACCAGCACTTGGGTCTCGGGGTCGCCCCATCGGCAGTTGAATTCCAGAACTTTCGGACCCGAGGCGGTGAGCATGAGTCCGGGGAAAAGCATCCCACGGTAGGCGATGCCATCGGCGCGTAGTCCCGCAATAAACCGGTCAAGGATTTCGCATTTCACGCGGGCGACAAGGGCTTCGTCGAGCGAGCCGGACGGGCAAATGGTTCCCATGCCTCCGGTATTCGGACCTTCATCGCCATCGTAGGCGCGCTTGTGATCCCGGCAATCCGGAAAAAGATGATACGCGCCGCCATCCACCAGCGCATGGATCGAACACTCGACCCCCTCAAGGAACTCCTCCACAACAATCCGCCGTCCCGCCTCTCCAAACGCGTCCGCTTCCAGGCACTGGTGAATGGCGGCATCCGCTTCAGAAAAGTTTTTCGTAATCAGCACCCCCTTGCCCAGTGCCAACCCATCAGCCTTGATCACGAGCGGATACGTGGCACTCCTGCACCACTCCCGCGCCGCCGCACTGTCGGTGAACTCCTGGTGCGCGGCGGTCGGAATCCCATGCCGGATCATGAAATCCTTCGCAAATGCCTTGGAGGATTCCAGCCGCGCCGCCGCCGCCGTCGGACCAAAAATTTTCAATCCAGCCGCCTCAAAAGCATCCACCATCCCAAGCGCCAACGAATCGTCCGGCCCGACAACCGTCAGCCCAATCCCCTGGTCACGTGCAAAACTCACCAGCCCATCCACGTCATCGGACGCCAGCGGAACATTCTCGCTGAGCTCGGCGGTGCCCGCATTGCCCGGCGCGCTAAAAATTTTGGTGACCTTGGGTGAGCGGGAGAGTTTCCATGCGAGCGCGTGTTCGCGTCCGCCGGAGCCAATGATGAGAACGTTCATCCGAGCGAGAGCTGGGTTCCGAGATCCCCAATCCGGCTGAGCGAGAGTCCGGCGAGGGCAGGCGTGGAGCCCGACATCTCGCGGAAGACATCCTCAATCGTCCCCGCACATGATTCTCCGGACACTTGCTGCACCAGATCCCGGAGGATTTCCCAATCATCACGCGCCTGGCCGGGAGGTTGGATGGCTTGGTTGAGACGCTGCAGGCGACCCTTCACGTTGATCATCGACCCGCGCTTTTCGGCCCATCCGCTCGATGGCAGGAGAACGCTCGCGCAGGCGGTGGTTTTATTCGGAAGCATGCCCATCACGACCAGCGAATTAAGGGCATGGAGGGCGGCCTCCGAAATCCCGCATTCTGTGGCATCCTCGCCCAGCACGATGAGGGTCGAGATTTTTTGGGACTCCACGCCTGCCGCAATGCTGCCGAGTTTTCCAGTCGCCAGACCGAACAGCTTCGCACCGGCAGTGTTCGGGTTTCCGTCCTCAGAAATCAGGAATCCATCGCCTTTTTGCGGACGTGGCACCACATCAAAAATGGTGATTCCCAACGCGGCGGCCAGCCGCCGAGCAAGGAACATCTCTTCGTTTGTCATGCGTGCGGATGCGATCATCGCCATCCGCTCAGACTCGCGGGCCTGAAGGCTCTGTGCCACGGCCGACAGGGCCTGCTTCCATTTTGCGGCACCCTCCTGACCCCGCACCACGGGTTCGGTGATCCGTTGATCGCTGTGCAGGCCATGAAAATCCAGCCGG
>JBBQRY010000136.1:0-5880 GCA_038214335.1 Chthoniobacterales bacterium | reverse complement strand
AGCACATCGACGCTCACATTTTTTAGGGTGCCCAGAAGGCGGAGGGTGGAAATCGCCCGTGAGGACGTGCCACCGGGGAAGAACAAAACCTTCCAGGGAACCGAGGCGGGCAGGGGTTTCAGATTTTCGAAGCCGAGGCCGACAGGAAATCCCAGCACGTGGATATTCTCCTCTGGCACACCATCCCGGCGCAGCACATCGGCGGTGTGCTCATCGGTAACAATCGAGCCGTCGCACGGGCAGCGATACCATGCCGAGTTGATCTGCGTGGAATCCGTGATCACCGTGAAAAATGGAATCCGCATCGCGGGATTGGATTTCCGAATTTTAGCGTTCAGGAACGAGAAAACCGGATACGTCGAGGCGATGACATGGGGGCGGAACTCGTGGATCAGCGAGCGCACCGCCTTGGTGAGCTCGGTCAGCATGGGTCCCATCCCTTCGACCACTCCCCGGCGACTGAGCAGCTCGAAGACGACTTTCCATGCACGCGGATACCGGTTGATCGCCACCGAATAGCCGCTCTGCACGAGCCGGTTGACGAGCGGATTCGTGCGCGTGTAGGGATCCGCGACCAGCACCTCGGCCGAGTCCGCGTGATCGGCCCGAATGGCGTCACTGATATTCCGAGCCGCCGTGTTGTGACCCTCTCCCATGCTGGCGGTCAACACAAGCACGCGCGTTTTTTCTGTGTGATGGTGGCTCAAATTCTGGAACCGGCATTCTGCACACCAGCCTCAAGAAAATCAAGTGCTCTCCACGAAATCCGAAATTCTTGGAAGTTGTTTACATTTGGCATTCTACTTGCTTGATTGACCCTGCCGGCGGGAAATCAGGGAAAAACCCAACATTCGGCATCGCACCCCGGCGTGAGATGCTCAAAAAACGACACAGTTCACATAAAATATGGCGAAGTATAAACTCGAATACATCTGGTTGGACGGATACGAGCCCGTTCCCAACCTGCGCGGCAAAACCCAAGTCAAAGATTTTGACGCATTTCCGAAGCTGGAAGAGCTTCCGATGTGGGGATTTGACGGCAGCAGCACTCGGCAGGCCGAAGGCAAAAGCTCGGATTGTCTGCTCAAGCCCGTGGCTTGCTACCCCGATCCCACAAAAAACAACGGCGTCCTAGTGATGTGCGAAGTCCTTCTTCCCGATGGCTCGCCGCATCCCTCGAATTCCCGCGCCTCGATCCTTGACGACCCCGGCGCATGGTTCGGTTTCGAGCAGGAGTATTTCCTTTACCAGGATGGTGTGCCGCTCGGATTCCCGACTGGCGGAGGATTTCCTCCACCACAGGGTGAATACTACACGGGTGTTGGCTACCGGAACGTTGGGGATTTGGCCCGCGAGATCGTCGATGCCCACCTCGACCTCTGTTTGGATGCCGGAATCAATCACGAAGGCATCAATGCCGAAGTCGCCAAAGGCCAGTGGGAGTTCCAGATTTTCGGCAAAGGCAGCAAGACGGCGGCCGACCAAGTTTGGATGGCCCGCTACCTCCTGCTTCGCCTCTGCGAAAAATACGGCGTCGATGTAAACTGGCACTGCAAACCGCTCGGCAAAGACGTGGACTGGAATGGTTCCGGAATGCACGCGAACTTCTCAACCGACCACATGCGTGAAGTCGGCGGCAAGGAATACTTCGAGGCTCTCATGGCCGCGTTCGACAAATACAAAAACGAACACATCGCGGTCTATGGACCTGACAACCACCTGCGCCTGACCGGTCTGCACGAGACGCAGTCGATCGACAAATTCAACTACGGCCTCGCCAATCGCGGTGCCTCTGTGCGCGTGCCGCACAGCTTCGTCAACAACGGTTACAAGGGCTACCTTGAAGACCGCCGTCCAAACTCCCAAGGGGATCCTTACCAGATCGCCAGCAGGATTTTGCAGACGATTGCGACGGTTCCAACCAAGTAACCGAAACCCTCACATTGGTCATAGCGGCCGCCGACTGGAACTCCCGGTCGGCGGCTTTGCTGTTTGAGGGGTCGAATCTTTTTTTGCAGGCAGGCTTTCGGCATCCTCGGAAATTATTCCCCGCAAGCGAATCCCACGGGCACGCTGGCGTGCGGCCATTCGGGCATGGACCATGTCCCAGAGCAGGAGCGTGACGGGATACACGATGATGGCAAGGATGGCAGCCGCCGGAAAGGCACCAACGAGGACGGGAGCAGGGGCGTGTTTCATGGTGTCCCAAACCCCATGGGTCGTGATGCCGTCGCTGGAGGTGCCCAGTATCCACGAACCAATTATGTATTGCGCGTAGATGCAGAAGGGGAACGTGAGGGGATTGCTGATCCATGTGCCCGCGATGGCGGCAGGGATGTTGACGCGCGTGATGTAGGCGATGAGTCCGGCGGCGAGCATTTGGAAGGGCGCGGGAAGGAGTGCGAAAAATGCGCCGACGGCCAGTCCGGCAGCAAACCTTCTGCGCGTGGGATGCCACAGCTCGGAATGGAAAAATCCATCGCCCAGACGCCGGTGCAACCATGTGCCGCGGATGTGCTTCACCCGGGGCATATGGCGAAGGTATTTCCCGAGCCGCGAACGGCGCCAATGGATAGGTTTCATCTTTTCAACGATCAGGCTTGCCAAGTGGCGATTCAAGGTCTCTTAATGATACCCCTATGAAGAAGATCGAGGCCATCATCAAACCCTTCAAAATGGAAGACGTAAAGGAAGCACTTGCCGAAATCGGCATTGAAGGTATGACGGTTACCGAGGTCAAGGGCTTCGGACGCCAAAAGGGACACACGGAAATCTATCGCGGCAGTGAATACACCGTCGATTTTCTGCCCAAGGTCAAATTCGAAGTCGTCGTCGTGGACGAGCTCGTCGATAAGGCCATCGCCGCCATTTCGACTTCGGCCAAAACCGGGAAAATCGGTGACGGCAAAATTTTCGTGCTGCCGATTGAGAATGCGATCCGCATCCGCACGGAAGAAACCGGCGAGGACGCAATCTGAGCCTCGCAATGAACTGAGTAGGAAGGTGCTTTTCAGGGAGCACAGGCGTCTCGCCTGTGTCCGCCAGAGGGTGACCGCCTCGGCCACCTAGGATTTTGGCTCGGCTTCCTGCGGATTTTGAAACTACCTCCCCCCAACTTATTTCATGAGCCTGATTGACGCTTTGATTTTGGGCTTGGTCGAGGGTCTGACCGAGTATCTGCCGGTGAGTTCGACCGGGCACTTGCTTCTTGCCGAAAGGCTCATGGGGATCCCCTCCAGCGATGCCGCCGATGCCTTTGCGATCTGCATCCAAGCGGGCGCGATTCTCGCTGTGCTCGGATTGTATTACCGGCGCGTCGGCGATATGGCAATGGGCATGCTCGGACGTTCGGAGCCGGGACGCCACTTGGCTTTCAATATCCTTGCCGCATTCATTCCGGCGGCGGTCCTCGGATTGATCTTGGAAAAGACGATTAAGAAGTATCTTTTCGGCGGCGACACATGGGGGCTCTGGCCCATCGTCGCGGCATGGTTTGTCGGAGGCGTCGCCATCCTTGTGGTCTCGTTCTTCAAGCGGCGGACGCCCGGGCGCCCCGGCTTCGGACTGGAATCGCTCACAGTGCGAATGGCGGTGATCATCGGCGTGGCCCAGTGTCTTGCGATGTGGCCGGGAGTGAGTCGCAGCCTCATCACGATTGTTGGCGGCATGATTGTTGGGCTTTCTTTGTCCGCTGCGGTGGAATTTAGTTTTCTGCTCGGCGTGCTCACGCTCTCGGCCGCAACCTCCCTCGATGTGCTGCGCCACGGACGTGAAATGCTCGAGGCTTTCGGAGCCGCTCCCTTAGTGATCGGCTTCTTCGCCGCATGGCTCTCGGCCATGCTGGCCGTGAAATGGATGGTCGGCTATCTCAACAAACACGGCATGAGCATTTTCGGATGGTATCGTATGGCCCTCGCTGTCGTTGTTGCGGTCTGGCTATGGAGAGGCGCTTGAAATTTTTCCTCGCGTGCTGGGTGGTTTCGCAGCTTATTCTTCCGACTATGCACGCTGCTCCCCTCCCCTTCTTCATCGGCACCAACTCCGCTCCCGGAAAAGATCCGGGGATTTTTCTGGGCGCGCTGGATTCCGAAACCGGCAAACTCGGGGCACCTGTGCTGGCCGCCGACGTTGCCGGACCATCCTTCCTTGAGCTGTCCACCGATGGACGATTCCTGTATGCCGCCCTGGAGCAGAAGTCTGGAGCGGTCGGCGCCTACTCTGTGGGAGCGGATCTCGGATTGACTCCGCTCAATCGGGGCGAGACCCAAGGCCGGGGTCCGTGCCATGTCTGCGTGACCAAGGACCATGTCCTTGCGTCCAACTACGGAAGCGGAAGTGTCGCATGCCTGCCGAGACTGGCTGATGGCTCGCTTGGCGCAGCCACGGGATTCGTCGCCTTCACTGGCACGGGCCCGAATCCGACACGCCAGACCCAGCCCCATGCCCACGGAGCCATCGTCTCCCCGGACGAAAAATTTGCCTACGTCTGCGACCTCGGCACGGACGAAGTCCGGGTGTTCCAAATCGACAACCCCTCCGGCGCATTGACCCCCGCAAGTCCTTCCTCCGCCAAAGTCCCGGCAGGCGGCGGACCCCGGCATTCCGCGATGTCCGCTTCGGGAGAATTCCTCTACGTAAACAACGAAATGGGCTTGTCGGTTTCTGCATTCCGCCGCGACGCCGTGACCGGTGAACTCACGCTTCTGCAAACCCTCCCCGTGCTCCCAGAAGGAGCCGATTCTCCGGATTTCACCACTTCAGGCATCGTTCTGCATCCGACCGGACGCTGGCTCTATGTCTCGACCCGAGGGCACAACAGCCTGAGCGTTTTCGATGTCCAACCCGATGGAACCCTTGTTCGCACAGCCACCGTAGCCTGTCCTGTGCAGCGGCCCCGCGAATTTCAGATCGATCCCTCTGGTCAGTGGCTGGTTGTGGGCGGTCAGGATGATGGCAAAATCGCCTCGATGAGGCTGAATCCCGAAACCGGCATGCCAACGCCCGCCGACGAAATCTCCACGACCTTCATCCCGGTCTCCTTTGCTTTTGTAAAATCCCGCCAATAACGGCATTGCAAACTCAGAGATTCTTAACCGGCTTCGAGCACTCGCTGACGGCCCACTCTGGAAAATCATTCGGAAGCGGGGCGATAAATTCCAGAGGGAGTTGGCTTGCGGGATGGCGGAAGGCAATTTTCCACGCATGCAGGAAGTGGCGGGTTTGCGTTCCGCGCCGTCCGTAGAGCGGATCCCCCACAATCGGGTGGCCAAGGAATTTTAGGTGGACGCGGATTTGATGGGTGCGTCCGGTGCGGGGCTGACACCAGAGGAGAGCTTTGTTCGCGGAGGAGGCCAAAACGCGATACGCCGTGAAGGCCTCGCGCCCGCGGTCACTCACCGCCATTTTTTGGCGATGAACCGCATGGCGGGCGATGGCGGCATCGATTTTTCCATGCGGCATACGCGGAACCCCGTCCACAAGTGCCAGATACGTTTTCTGCACAACGCGCTCCGCAAACTGGGCGGAGAGGGCGCGGTGAGCGGCATCGGTCTTGGCAACGATGAGGCATCCGCTCGTTTCCTTGTCGAGGCGGTGGACAATCCCAGGGCGTTCGATGCCGCCGATCACACTCAAGCCCCGGCAGTGGAAGAGCAGGGCATTGACCAGCGTGCCGGTCGCGTTGCCTGCTCCTGGATGGACCACCAACCCAGCGGGCTTGTTGAGCACGAGAAATTCCGGCTCTTCATGCAGCACATCGAGCGGAATATTTTCCGGCAGCGCTTCGGCGGGCAGGACCTCGGTCGGCACGCTGACCGTTACCTCATCGGCTGAGCGTAGAGGATGAGACGGGCGGGTAGGCAGCGTGTTGACGAGCACGTG
>JBBQRY010000135.1:0-5887 GCA_038214335.1 Chthoniobacterales bacterium | reverse complement strand
GACTCATTCATCGGCCCCGGGCGCGGATCCGCCGCTCGAAAAACTT
Source organism: Chthoniobacterales bacterium (assembly GCA_038214335.1). Classification (GTDB taxonomy): domain Bacteria; phylum Verrucomicrobiota; class Verrucomicrobiia; order Chthoniobacterales; family Terrimicrobiaceae; genus QYQL01. Next base: position 5,841 of record JBBQRY010000135.1, on the reverse strand, counting down.
CTTCAGATCGGTCTGATACGGACGATCGGTTTCCGCCTCGATCATGTCGAGACCTGCCCGGCGGACCATCCCGCGCTGAGTCTCCCGCCGCGTGGTGGCGGCGAGTTCGTATTGGCGGCGGATCTCGGAATTTCCGGTGTTCACCTCGACAAGGTCCCCTGTCTCGGCGTCCTCCATCGTCACGCATCCGGCGTTGGGCAATCGGAATTCGCTGGGGTCGGAGACTTGAATGGCGATGAGATCGTGCTTCTGGTTGGTCACCTTCAGCGCCTGCTCAAAGCCCGTGTCGATAAAGTCCGAAATCAGAAAGACAATGGCGCGGCGCGGAAAAATGTGGTTCAGAAAGTGCAGCGCCTTGCCGCAGGAAGTCGCCCGGCTTTTCGGCTCGAAAAACAAAATCTCGCGAATCAGTCGAAAGATGTGGGAGCGGCCTTTTTTGGCGGGAACGTATAGTTCCACCTCGTCGGTAAAAAGGATGAGCCCCACGCGATCACTGTTGCGGGTGGCGCTGAAGGCCAAGACGGAGGCGATTTCGGCGGCGAGATCGCGCTTGGATTGCGTGCCGGTGCCGATGATGCCCGAAGCGCTCACATCGACCATGATCACCATCGTCAACTCGCGCTCCTCGCGATATTTCTTGATGTGCGTAATCCCCGTGCGGGCGGAGACATTCCAATCGATCGAGCGCACGTCGTCGCCGATCTGGTATTCGCGCACCTCCTCGAAATCCATGCCGCGGCCCTTGAACACGGAATGGTAGGCGCCAACGAGCATCTCCTGCGCTAACCGGCTGGTGCGCACCTCGATTTGGCGGATCTTTTTGAGATATTCGCGGGGGATCATGGGAGTTTTAAGTCTTAGGTTTTAAGTTGGATAGCGCTGGGGATGCCTAGAGAGGTTTGGCAGCGCAGGATTCGTGAAAGAATTTTAGAGAAACTCACTTCGTAGAGCTTAAAACTGAAAACTCCCTCAAGGCACGGGAACTTTTTCCAGAATCCATCCCACAATTTTTTCTGTACTGACCTCCTCGGCCTCGGCTTCGTAGGTGCGCAGAATGCGGTGGCGCAGGATATCGGGCGCGAGACAGCGCACGTCGTAAGGGGTGGCGTAGGCGCGACCCTCAAGGAACGCATGGGCACGGGCCGCGAGCACAAGGTTGATGGTGGCGCGCGGAGAGGCTCCGAAGCGGATGAGCCCGGCAAGTTTCGGGTCCACGGTAGCGGGGTTTCGCGTCGCGAATACGAGGCGGGCGATGTAGTCCTTCAGGGCGTCATCCACATAGACGCGGTCGCAAAGGGTCCGCAAATAGAGAATGGTGGCCAGATCGACGACGGGTTCGGCTTTGGGTTTCGCACCGGAGGTTCCCATGATTTCCATGATGCGGATTTCTTCCTCAAGCGTCCCGTAATCCACCACGACCTTGAGCATGAAACGATCCACCTGTGCCTCCGGCAGCGGGTAGGTGCCCTCCTGTTCGATCGGGTTCTGGGTCGCGAGAACAAGGAACGGCTCCGGGAGCGGATGGGTCGTGTCACCCAGCGTGACCTGATGTTCCTGCATGGCTTCGAGCAGGGCGCTTTGCACCTTGGCCGGTGCGCGGTTGATCTCATCCGCCAGGATGACATTGGCAAAGATGGGACCCTTTTTTGCAATATATTCACGGGTTTCCGAGTTGTAGATGAGCGTGCCCACAATATCCGAGGGCAGAAGGTCAGGGGTGAACTGCACGCGACGGAATTCGCCATGAATGCAGTTGGCCAGCGCCTTGATCGTGGTCGTCTTGGCCAGGCCGGGCACGCCTTCCAGCAGCACGTGTCCATCGGAGAGCAGTCCGATGATCAGGCGTTTGACGAGATAGTGCTGGCCGATAACGACCTTGGCCATCTCCTGCGTGATGAGGGGAATCCAGGGTGCCGCCTGCTGGATTTCTTCGCTGAGCTGTTCGAGTTCTTGTTGGTCCATTGGGTGATTAAACCGGATTCCGGAGAAAAGTTGCGGGGATTGGTGAGATCGGAGGCTAGGCCGTTGATACATTGGCCAAAATAAATTGATTGGTCGAGCGTTGCCATTCGGCATTCTCCCATGCCCGCAGCTTTTATTCTCACTCCCATGCGAACAATGGCACTGAGGGATAACAGGTTATTCTTGCCAGACTGCTTGTGCGGAGTAGGGTGGTCGAGCGATGAGCAAAATCCCCTCCACGCCTTCGACCCAGCGTCCGCCAACTACGCGAGAAATTGCCGACGAGGCGGGCGTTTCCCATGTAACGGTCTCGAAGGCGCTGCGCGGAGATTCGAAGATTTCGGCGGCCACGACCAGCCGGGTGGTGGCGATCGCGCGTAAAATGGGCTATCGCGCCAACCCGCTTCTTTCCGCCTACATGACCGCGATGCGCACCCGCCGGTCCCATCCGGTGACATCGGCGCTGGCCTGGATCAATGGTTTTAACAGCGCGCAAATTTGGCACCGGCTGCCTTACTTGAAGGCGTATTTGGATGGAGCAAGAAAGCGCGCCTTTGAGCTGGGATATAATCTTGACGAATTTTGGCTGGCGGATCCCGACTTGTCGGACAGCCGCCTGAGCAGCATCCTGAGAGCCCGAAACATCCATGGCGCGATCATTCCAGATGCCCAGGATGTGACTCGGCACCCGAGCCTGGACTGGGAGCGACTGACATTCTGCTCGTTTCTGAACCAGCAGCCCGGAACGCTTGTCCGCCATGTCCGGTTTGATGCGCGGCTTGCTATTTATACCGCGTTGGAGCGGATTCGCGCCCTCGGATTTCGCCGCATAGGATTTGCGGTGTCGCACCTCAGCCCGAAACCGGTGAGCCTGCTCTACGAGGTCTGCAATACCCAAATTGGCCTCATGCCGGCCAAGGAGCGTGTGCCGCTGCTTTTAATGGATCTCGGAATGGAACACTTTGAAACACGTTTTCAACAGTGGGCGTTGAAACACCGGCCCGAGGTCGTGATCTGCAACAGCCTGCATGCGGTGGATTTTCTCAAAAGCGCGGGACTTTCCGTGCCCGGGGATATAGGGGTCGTGCATCTGGCCCTCGGCCCCGACGTCGCCGGGTGGGCCGGGGTGGATGGAGCAGGTGAGAAGATCGGTGCCGCCGCCGTGGAGATCGTCGCCGCGCAGATCAACCGTAATGAACGAGGCATTCCCGAACTCCCAAGGACGACCTTCATCGCGGGCGAGTGGCAGGATGGATGGACGCTCACCCGCCCCACGAACCCCTAAACGCCTGCCATCTTCGCTATCACCTTGCAGCAGGCGGTGAGCCATGTGTAAAGATAAGTACCATGCAGATTCCCGCGAATTCCCTCATCCTCTTTCAAGGCGACTCCATTACCGATACGGGACGGGCCCGTGATGCCGCTTTGCCCAATGAGTCGTCGGCACTCGGGCGCGGATACGCGCTGATGATCGCCGCTGAACTGCTTGCAGCACAACCCGCAGACGCCCTGCGCTTCTACAACCGTGGCATCAGCGGCAACCGCATCGTCGATCTCTATGCCCGGATTCGCCCCGACACGATCCACTTGCGTCCCGATCTGCTCTCCGTGCTCATCGGCGTCAACGACACATGGCACGGATTTGGTTCCGACAATGGTGTGCCGGTGGCAAAGTACCAGCGGATCTATCAGGACTATCTGAGTGAGGTGCGTGCCGAGCTGCCCTTGATCCGCTTCGTCCTGTGCGAGCCGTTTGTCCTGCGTTGCGGCGTGGTCACCGACGCTTGGATTGCCGAAATGGATGAGCGACGGGCGGTGGTCGCCGGACTCGCCAAAGAGTTTAGTGCCGTCTTGGTTCCCTTCCAGAGCATGTTCAACGACGCGCTGAACCAGGCTCCTGCGGAATACTGGGTTCCCGATGGAGTGCATCCCAGCCCCGCCGGACACCACTTGATGTCGCAAGCTTGGCTGAATGCCGTGCTCTCGTAAGCAAAAGCCTTGCTCTTATCCCTGAGACTGCCGCGCGAACAAACCCCGCAGGCGCTCGTCGGTGAGAAACCCGCGTCCAGGCTCGAAGCGCACCCGGATCGTGCGACCGGGATCCATTTCGCCCGTGTGGCTGACCCGGTCGGGATAGAACGGAAGTTCCGCGCCGGAGCGCACGAACATCGGCACGCGGTCCAAGGGGGAATGCACTTTCCGCAGCCAGCGGTCTCCTGTGATTGCCTCTCCCGTCCAGAAGTCGATCCAGTCACCCTCCGGCAGATAGACATCGCGGATCCCGCTGTCATTCATCACCGGCGCGACCAGCAGGTTTTCGCCGAGCGTGTATTGATCATCGCATTGCCAGGCCACCGGATCCTCCGGCCAGGAAAGAAGAAGTGCTCTCAGGACCGGGAGCCCTTTCGCGATGGACTGCTCGCCGCTTTCCATGAGGTAGGGAATGAGCGCGTAGCGCAGGTTCAGCCACGAGCGCACCACCGGAAGAATGCCGGGATACGCATAGGGTTCTCGCTCGGAAGTGCCATGGTAGCGCAGGTGCGAACTGAGCACCCCGAACTGAGTCCAGCGAACATAGAGAGTTTCCGAAGGACGGCTGTTCATGAAGTCGGGAACGCCGTGGAAGCCCGGCACGTCGTGGCTCCAGAACAGGAAACCGGAAACCCCAAGATGCAGCCCGCCGCGAAGTGAGCCAGCCATGCCGTCCCATGTGCAGGCGCAGTCACCACCCCAATGCAGCGGGTAGCGCTGGCAGCCGGCCCATCCGGCCCTCGCCCAGACCAGCGACCAGCCATGAACTTCCTCGGTCACTTCGGCAGCGGCTTTTTGATAGAGCAGGGCGTAGAGGTTCCGCAGGCTCGCCGCCTTCATTCCGGCGTAGTCCGCCTCCATGTCGATGCACTCGCCGAAGTCGGTCTTGATCGCCGCCGCGCCCATGCGCAGCAGCCGTCGCAGTTTTTCCTGATACCATAAGACGGCCTCGGGATTGGTGAAATCGATCTGCCCCTCGATCTCCTGGGTGGAAAACTCCGATCCGCCCTCCTTGGTTTGCAATGCTTCAAGGCGGGGCGGCAGAATGCGGCGCTCGCGCGCTTCCTGCAGCAGCTTGTTGCCCTTGCCGATGTTCGGGTTCTGCCACAGCGTCACCCGGAAGCCGTCGTCGGCGAGATGCTTCATGAATCCCTCGGGATCGGGAAACTGCCCGCCAAACTCCCACTCACACACCCAGTCCTTGGCGAACCAGCCGGTGTCCAGATGCAGCACGTCGCAGGGCAGCTTTTCCTCGCGAAGCCGACGAGCCACTTCATTCACTTCGTCAGCGGAGAAATAGGTCATGCGGCTCATCCATGTCCCGTAGCTCCACAGGGGCGGTGCCTTGGGACGGCCCACCAGCGACTGATAACCGGCCATCACCGCAGGTGCCGAGCCTCCTCCGATCACAAAGACATCGAGCGTCCGTCCCGGCACGGCAACCTGAAGGGTGCGTGTGGAATGGCAGGCTAACGAGAGTTCGGCCATTTCTGTCGTGTGAACAAACAGGCCATAGGGACGACTGCTCAGGACGAAGGGGACGTTCTTGTAGGTCCGACGCGTGTTCACGCCGAGTCCATCCACATTCATCAGCGTGACGGCCTGTCCACTCAGGTCCATCTTGGCGAAACGCTCTCCGGTCCCGGCAAAGCATTCGTTGGTGGCGACCTGAAATCCGGCCAGAGTGAATTCTCGCCCGTCGCTCCCCGTGGCCCATCCAGTTGAAACCCCATCGCATTGTTTTGGAAAAAAATGGTAACTATTCAGGTCGGTTGACCTGAGATCGGCAGGATGGGGGCGATGACCTCATTTCGCAGTGAGGATCTCCGTCGGGGTTCCCACTGAAAA
>JBBQRY010000134.1:0-5891 GCA_038214335.1 Chthoniobacterales bacterium | reverse complement strand
CTGCCCATCCGCCCTGCACTTCGAGGCGGGCGGATCCGGGGCTGGGCCGGCTTCTTTCAGCCCGGTTTTCCTTCGTGGAAAACGGGCCGAGTTGGAAATTGAAGGCCTCGATTTTCCGGAGTGGGCCGGTGTTGATGTGGTCGTTGCGGGTGGCGGAACGGGCGGGGCACCTGCCGCGATTGCCGCTTCCCGTTCCAGAGCGAAAACTCTCTGCATCGAAACAGCGCACGGCCTCGGCGGAGTCGGGACCACCGGGCTGATCAGCTCGTATTGGTTCGGAAACAAATGCGGATTCACCTCCGAGTTGGATGGGTTGGTTTCCGAGGTGGACGCGCTCAGCCGCTCGAAGAATGGCAACGTCTGGCATCCCGGAGTGAAGTCCGGCATTTACCACCGCCTGCTCGACGAATCCGGCGGCACGGCCTGGCTGGGCAGTTTTGTCTTCGGCGTCCGCCGCAAAGGAAACCGCCCGGATGGCGTCCTGGTCTCCACGCCATTTGGGAGTGGATTTGTTCCCGCGAAAACTTTTGTGGATGCCACTGGGAACTCCGATCTCGCCGCTGCGGCGGGTGCCGCCTGCCGGGTGATCGATGAGCGGCACGTCGCCGTTCAGGGTACGGGCATTTCTCCACGCGTTGATCCCTCGGTGCCGCACCAGAACGCCGACCACACCTTCATCGAGGAAAACGATCCGGAGGGCATCACCCTGGCCCACGTTCAGGCCCGGGAGAAATACCCGAACGGTTTTGAAACGATGCCCTTCATCAATTCCCGGGAACGTCGGCAGATCCTGGGCGACATCGAGGTCTCGCCGCTGGATATCCTCACCGGGCGGACGTTTCCGGACACGGTCTTCACAGCCCGGAGCAACTTCGACACGCACGGGTTCATTATCCACCCGGTCTTCATGGTTGTTCCTCCCGATCATCAGCCCCTAGAGGCTCACGTTCCGCTGCGCTGCATGCTTCCCAAGGGGCTGGAAAGCATCCTTGTCACGGGCCTGGGCATGAGCGCCCACCGTGATGCCCTGCCGGTCATCCGCATGCAAGCAGACGTGCAGAACCAGGGCTACGCCGCAGGCCTTCTCGCCGCGCAAGCCGCGCGCTCCGGAGAAAACCTCCGCGAGATCGATATCCGTGCCTTTCAAAACATCCTGGTGAGCCACGGGATCATCACGGAGGAAACCGCGGCCCACGAAGACTCGTTTCTAATTAATCCCGCCGCAGTAGCCTCCGCGGCGGCGGCTCCACTCAGCCATGCCAAAGATGTCGCAACCTTGTTCGCTCATCCCGAGGCCTCCCGGGACCCGCTGCTCCGCGTGGCAGAAGGGTCTCCGGAGACAGAAAAGCGGCACACCGCGGCCATGATCCTGGGATTAATGGGGTGCCGCGAAGCCGGTCCGCTCCTCTGCGAGATCGTGCGCAACTCATCATGGGACGCAGGGTGGAACTACCGCGGCATGGGCCAGTTTGGTCCCAGCATGAGCCGCCTCGACTCCTTGATCATCGCTCTCGGGAGAACAAAGGACCCCGGTGCGCCGTCAGTGATCGCAGGCCTCGTCGCGGATCTCACATCTGACCCCGCATTTTCCCACTGCCGAGCCCTGTCACTTGCAGCAGCGAACCTTGGACCCTCCGAACTAACAAGTGCGTTGCAACGAATCATCGACCTGCCGGGTATCTCCGGCCATGCCTTGCTGACTATTCAGGACATGTTGGCTGATGCGGATGGCAACCCGACGTCAACGGCCTCGCGCAACCGCTCTCTCCGGGAACTCTATCTCGCCCGCGGACTGTTCCTCTCCGGTGATCCGCATGGTCGCGGGCGGGAGATTCTTGAGGCCTATGCACGGGACCTCCGCGGGCACTTTGCCCGCCACGCCCGGGCTGCCCTCTGTGGAAACGCGACGGATGTCCTCGATCTCGCGTAAGCCGTCAAGAAATAAGGTTTGCATGGCTCAGAAAAAGACGAGAGGACAGTCCTCGAGCTGCGGGTTGAAATGAAAGTGCCGGTAGAGGTAGGTGAGGGCGTTCGTGTCGGCATCGAACGAGACGCAGAGGTTGTGCTTCACGTGACGGATGTTGAGCAAGGCAGCCGCATGGCACGGATACGCCCCAGACGCGAGGCCGGGGTGCGTCGGCCAATGAAGAAGCAGATCGGGATGTTGTTAAAACAGGTTATTGCGGAATTTTCCACCGGGGTCAAGGCGGCCACCCTGCCTCCCGTCCGTGTCATCCTCAAGGACAAGCAGGGCCCGCTGGCAATTCGTGTAGGCGAGGTAGAGTTCTTCCCGGGGTTGGCTGTCGTTCAAAACATCGCGCCCCATCACCGAATCGGGCACCGGAACTCCGGCCCTCCCGCAAAGTGTGCTGAACAGGTCGTGGAGATAGACCAGGGAATCGACCCTTCTCCCTGCGTCGATGCCTGGTCCGCGAAAGATCAGGGGCACACGGACACTGTGGTCGTAGAGACATTGTTTTCCCATGAGGCCGTGCTGACCGATGGCAACCCATTGTCGCCGGCAAGGACGACAATCGTATTCTGCGCGAGCCTGCGTTCTTCGAGCGTGTCAAGAATCCGCCCGATTTGAAAATCGAGGTGGCTGATCATCGCGTAGTATTCGCGGATGTGCTGGCATATACGCTCAGGCGTACGGGGAAATTCTTCGAGAAGCTCATCGTGCACGCGTCGCTCGCCGTGGTCGAACGGGTGTTCCGGCAGAATGTTTGGAGGCATGAAAGGAGAAAATGGGGACGCAAGCCCTCCTGGGTTAATGCTCTGGCGAACTCTCAACCTCGTGGTCAATAAAGAGGAGGTTATAGCGGCTGTATTCAATCGAAAAACGGATGTGCCTTCCATCTTCCTCGACCACTCCATCTGGGTAGCAGAAGCCGCCGGGAAAATCGCTGATCACCTTCTGGTAGCCCCAGGTCTTCATGTCATCGTCAGAGATCCAGACTGAGAGCGGGACGCGGGCGAGCAGGGAATTGACGCCGGGAGGGCTGCAGAAGTTGGGGGTGTGGATGAGGGCGATCCGGCCACGGGGCAGCGCAAGCAGTTTGGGTTTGTTCGAGGGATTAGGAATGTCGGTCTTCACGGCCTCACTCCAGGTGATTCCGCCATCGGTGGATTCGCTGCGCCAGAGATAGTTGGTTTTGCAGACGCGCAGGAGCATGACGAGGGTGCCGTCGGACAACTCGGCTAAGGTCGGTTCGGTCCAGGTCCAGTTCGGTTGGTTCTCGCCTTTCAGCGGGATTTGCACGCCCGGATAACGCGTGTAGCTCTTGCCCTGGTCGCGGCTGATAAACACGCCGTTCTCCACATATCGGGCCAGGGAATCCCAACAATACCCGTTTTGCTTGACCAGTCGCTCGTTGTCTTCCGGCGTGACCGGGTAGTGCTGGTAGGGAATGACGATCTCGCCGTTGCGTCTGCGGATCATGCCGCGAACAAAGGAATAGTTGGGCAGTCCAGGGAAAACGCCGATGTCTTCCCAGGTGTGCCCATTGTCCCGGCTTTGCATGGTGGTGCAGGTCCAGTTGACGAACTTTCCGTTGTGAAACGTCAAAAAGGCGTAAATGACATCGTCCAGCAGGAAGACTTCGGTGGCATAAACGGCCCGGCCATCTTCGGGATGGACATTGACGGGGGCGGACCAGGTCTCTCCGTTGTCCTGACTGCGAAACCACGCCACGCGATTATCCGGGGAGGGTTCTGTGACACCGCCAATCTGGCAGAGGCAAAGCAGATCGCCGTTGGGACAGCGTCGGAGAATGGGTTCGCAACTGAATTGGCTGCGGTGGATGAGACGGATGCGGGTGTTCATATGGTTAGTTTTTGGATGCGTTTCACTGTATCGTGACATGCGGATTTAAGCATCGAGAGTTCGCTTCCGCAACAGAAAAGCTCCATCCCGTGCTTTCTCGCCTCCTGAAGGTAGGTTTGGTCGGAGGTAATGATACCGCTGAGTTTGTCGTGTCTGCGGGCGGCGGCGGCCACTGTGTGGATGGCGGAGAGGATCGGGCCGGAGTCGCCAATACAGTCCAGGTCGCAGGAAAGATCGTTGGGACCCACAATGACGCCGGAGATACCAGGTGTGGCTAGGATCCCATCAAGGTTGCTCAGGCCCTCCCCGGTTTCGATCTGGCCAAAGAGGAGCGTCTGTTCGTTCGCCTGCCGCATGTAGTCACTCAAGTTTGGCGGTGAATAAAAGGTATGGGAGCGGGTAATCGAGATGCCGCGCCTGCCCAGCGGGGCATATTTCGCATAGGTCACCACGGCGGCGATATCCTCCGGTCGGTTCACCATAGGCAGCACGAGGCCATCGGCACCCATATCCAGCAACCGGGTGATGTCTTTGCGCCCGTTGTTCGGCAGGCGGATGAGGACCGGGAGCTTGGCCAGCCGTGCGGTCATGATGAGCGTGGAGAGGGCAGCGAGGTCGAAGGCTCCATGTTCGGTGTCGATGATAAAAAAGTCGAGGCCACCGCTTTTGAAGAGCACGGCGATGTTGGCCGTGGGGATTTCGCAGAGCATCGTGCCGGTTTTGATTTCGTTTTTTTTCATGGGTTTTGGTTATCCTAGGTGAGTTGGATCAACCCCTCCAGCGCAGTGGCATCGGGCCAAAGCGTGAAGGGGAGATCGAGTTGCGAACAGACTTCTGAAAGGAGTGGTTGATGATGGCGGGTCACCCCGCCGATGGCGCGGAGTGCTTTTCGGCGGGGGAGTTTTTGCAACGCTCGTGAGTAATCGGCAGCGAGACGTTGGGAAAGTTCATCTGAGGGTGTTGCGGCGGCAATCTCGCGTCCCCCCGGCAGGCCAGAAACCGTGCAGAGGGTTTGCCCACCAAAGTAGGGGCGGCTTTCAAAGGCCCCTGACAAAAAGGTTTCCGAGACCACACAAAGCTGGGCGGCGGTTCCGAGGTTGAGAAGATATTCGTTGCCGCAATCCAGACCGCTGCCCAAAACGGATGCCTGGTGGTCACCGACCGGAGAATAAACTGGGACGCCTTGCCAAGCTCCGACCGGACCGACTTGCAAAAAAGCCATGGGTGAGGTGAGCGCGGGGTAGGGGGTGTAAGCGGGGGTGCCGTTTTGTGCGTGATACAAGCCAGAGGCGGCCGCATCGGTGATGTGGGTGGCGTTGACTCCCGTTAGTCGAAAGGCAAGGTAAGATCCAAGAGTGTAAAAGGTCCGCGCCTGGGAGAAAATGTCGGGCTGAAGATGTTCCATGGCAAAGAGGCTGCAGGCGGGTGAATTGGCTTTGGCCGTGGAGCCGGATTCCGGCGGGATGGTGTGAGAAAACTGCTGCCAGTGGCTTTTCCCATTCTTCAAGAGGGAACTTCGTTGATCCTGCCAGGAGATATACGGGGTCAGCAGGTTGCCCTTGCCGTCGGCGAGAAGATATCCATGCATCTGAACGGAGAAATAGACGGCATCCAAAGCGGCGGTGTTTTCCAGAATGCCGAGAACGGCATGATAAATGACCTCAGGATCAACCTCGTAATAAGGTGGTTTCCGCGCAAGCGGGGCAGGAAAGGGCAGGGATGACGGGGCGGTGGATTCGCCGGTTTCCTGGTTAAACGTCGTCCACTTGATCGAGGTGCTTCCAATATCCAAAAGCAGGACGTTCATGCGGGGCTGTCGGACCATGGCAGTCGTCAAATCAGATTGGTTCCGCTGACCAATGGAACACGGGTGAAGCCATGGTGATGCGGAACCACGGCCTCGCCCTGGATTCCGGGCGGCAGCGTGATCGTGCCGGTCAGCCTCTCTTGACTTTCCCAGCGGACCGATATGTCTCCATGGGGCGTGGGAACGATTCCTTCCGCCCAGGCCAGGTCGTCCAGTTGCGGTTGCACGCGAATGCGCTGAAATCCGGGTTCAAGGGGG
>JBBQRY010000133.1:0-5899 GCA_038214335.1 Chthoniobacterales bacterium | reverse complement strand
ACACAGGCTGGAAAGCCTGTGTCACTTTGCCGCTCCGCTCCGGCCTGTGCCCGCCCGGGGCTTTCGACGCCGCATCTTGCGGAGCTACTTGCGCCGGGCGGGCGCGTTGGCATTTTGTCGCATCCGGGATGCCGAAGCGAGCGGGGCGGTGGCCGGTTCAGTCCCATGCTCTTGACTTCCTTGTAGTCCACCTTCGGCCCCGACCTCCCTCTCTCCGCTCCCGCTCAGAAGAATTGACCACGGATTGAACGGATAGAATCAGTTGGCCCGCCTCCGGCGGGAACGTGGCATCGGCGTCCCGCCGATGATCGAAAATCCACCATGGCCGGGACGGCCATGCCACGTAACCAGAGAGTCTTGGTCGGGACGCGCACGCTCCTGTCACCGGGCCTCGTCTGTTATTTCCGCAACCGGCACTCGGCTTCGGCCTGTTCCGCGGACCAATCAACGGCCATTTCCCCGGCGATAAACTTGGCGAATGGCGCGATGTTGCGCCCGGTGGAAGCCTTTTCCAAGGCCGCCATGTATTGTGCTCTTTGGCTCACGCGCACAATGGTCCAAGGATAACCGCCGGAAGCCAGCATGGCATTCATGAGGAACCGGCCAATTCGGCCATTCCCATCTGAGAACGGATGAATATACACAAAAACGAAATGGCCGAGAACCGCTCGGACAGAGGATTCTTCCTCCCCCTCAATGGCGGCAAAAAACGCTTCCATGCTGTCAATGACGGCAGGGCCAGGAGCCGGAGGAACGTGGATGGCACCTTTGAGAAATACGGGTCTTTCCCGGTATCCGGCCAGATCGGCGGCGGAAAGGCGTCCGACTTGCACGAAAAGCCGGTGCAGTTCCGAATACCAATAGGGCAAATTGGTTGAAACGGTTTTCCCCGGCTGGCCACCGGCAAATATTTTTTCGATACTCATGAGCACCGAGCCATGTGCCAGGCTATATCCTTTAGCGGCCAGGCGGGTATTTTCCGCCTTCATCGCCGGATCGTCAATATCTCGCCCTGCGGCAATTTTGGCGATCAGCTCAGGAGTTACCTGAAAACCCTCGATGGAGAGTGAGTGGTAGGCGTCGTATTCGTAAAGCTCATGTGCCTTGGCAAAAAACGCGGCCGGGTCGGGTGCAGCCGGCGCGGACGGAAAATGTTCTAGGACAACCGGGCGCATTTGCTGCCAAAGCAGGCGAATGCGATCCGCAGAGGGACTGACCGGACGAATGGTGGCAGGAAGCAAAGGCTGATCGTCGGGAAAGGGATTCACCGATTTCGTCCACCCGGTGAGCGCGATCAAGCCCCTCACCTGGTCGGCGCGTTCTTTCATCCCCAAGGTTTCCAAACCGCCGAGAACTCTGGCCGCACCCGCCTCCTTGCCCACTTCCAGAATCCCGGAAACCAAGGCGGGAGCGGAAGCCGTTCGCAACAAAACCTCGGCTTGGGGCCGGTTGGTTCGAAAATAGGTCGGAGTGACCCGGGCCAAGGCATGGCCGACAGGCATTAAGTTCAAACCGCGATACTTGACAGGGTTCGCAGGAAGACGCTCGGGAGCGGCATAAGTCAACAAGGAACAAGAGATGCAGGTATCCGCGAAACGCAGCGTGGTGGTATTATTTCCCCCATGGGACAAGATCGCGACAGCCTGCGTCGGTGTCGCCGTTTCGCCACTTTGTAGATCAAGAGAGATTTCCGGACTGAGGCAATATTCCTCTCCCACACGATCTTCCAGATAGAGGCTGAGAAAAGTCCAGAAATTGCCATGCCAAAGCGCGGTTTCTCCCCGGGGGGCATTCGGCGGCACGAGAAAATACCATCCTCGCATGATCTCCAAAAGGCATCCTTGCTTGACGAGAAAAGTGCGCACATGCTGTGAAAGATCGGGACCGCGAACAACCTGGTCGCGGGCAACTTTCAAGGCGGCTTCGAGAGCTTGTGCAAGTCGGAAATGTGGTTTCATTTTACTCTTGTTTGCACACTACACTTTTTTATTTTTTATTCACAATATATTTTTATTGGTTACGCGCTTTATATTGATGCACAGCCAGATATATTACCCTAAATCCGGCAGAATAATGAACCACGGATTACACGGATAACACGGATAGAGGCAGTCATGACAATATTGTTGCGCTTTGCGATTCACCTTGCGGGTGAATAGGGCTTGTGTTCCAACTCTTTCAATATCAGTGCCATCCGTGTAATCCGTGGTTAAAACTGCTTTTTCTAGGTGCAGTGGTCGGGCGGACACTTCCTTCATTCGCTCGATTTTCGTACGAGCGAGCCAGAACCGGGGGTACAAATTTCGGGAACCTCCTCCCCGTGGTCGAAAGCCTTTCGGCAGGTCTGGAAAAAATCGCACTTGGTCGTGACGCGGCGGATGTCGTGCAGGAAGGCACCTTCCAAACCGTCTCCGATGAAATTCATGAATTTCTTCATGCGCTGGACCTGGCATTTTTCTGGAACATCCTCTGTGCAGGTGGCGGCGTAGAGGTCTTCCACGTAGGCGAGCACATCCCGCCCGGTCGGATGCCAGACCGGCTTCCCCGCAAAGTCGTCTCGGATTTGTTGAAAAATCCACGGATTTCGAATCGCCGCCCGTCCGATCATGAGTCCGGCGGCACCGGTTTTCTGCCAGACTCTGCGGGCGTCGGCCACGCATCCGATGCTGCCGTTAGCAATGACCGGGCAGTCCAATCGCCGAACCGCCTGAGCGATCCGATCCTCATGCACCTCCGGCCCATATTTTCCGAGAACCGTGCGGGCATGAACGGTCAGCAGGTCCAGCCGGTGCGCCGCAAAGATTTCCAGCAGAGCATCGAACTCGGCGGCTTCAGAGAATCCGATGCGGGTTTTCACGGTAAATGTTCCACGGATTCCTTCCCGGAGGCTGCCGAGAAGGGTGTGGACGCGCTCGGGATCACGCAACAGTCCGCCTCCGGCACATTTGCGATAGACCACAGGAGCTGGACATCCCAGGTTCAGGTCCACACCGGCCACCGAGAATTCCTCCAAGTCCCTTGCACATCGAACCATCCACTCCAGATCATTCCCAATGATCTGCGCAATCGCTGGCCGTCCGGTGGGATTCTCAGTGATCGAGCGAAGGATGGATTTATGCAACCGGTAGCCCGGTGTCACGCGGAAGTATTCCGTGAAATAGATATCCGCCCCACCGTAGCCCGCTATCAATTTCCAAAATGCCCAATCGGTCACATCCTGCATGGGCGCAAGGGCCAGAAGCGGACGCTCATGAGGAAGCTCGATCATTGGCAGAACTCCGAAGCCGAGATTCCTGCACGATGGCCAGTTGCCAAACACCCCTGGATCAAATACCCGCCGGTGGGGGCCTCCCAGTCCAACATCTCTCCCGCAAAAAACACCCCCGGCATCCGCCTGCTCATCAAGGTCTCATCCACCTCGTCCCACTCGACTCCGCCGGCAGATGAAATCGCTTCCGCAAGCGGACGCGGACCGGTGACCGGAATCGGCAGCGCCTTCACGGCATCCGCAAAAGCCTCCGCATTTTTCCACAGACCGACATTCGGATGCGCCAGCATGAGAAGCGCGGCAGCATCCTTAATCCGACAGCGGGAAATGGCTTCGTGGAGGTGAAATTTCCCGGCGGACGGCATCCGCTCGATCAATTGCTCCCGCGTAAATGCCGGCTTGAGATCGAGCAGCAGTAACGGATTCCGGCGCAGGGCCGGGGTGAGTGCGTAAACAACGCCCCCCTCGAATCCGTTGTCAGTGATGAGCAGCTCCCCGTAGCAGCTCGCCTCCCCCACCGTGGCTCGGATATTTTTTAACGGCTTACCGCTCGCCTTGGCGAGAAACTCAGCCGACCATGCGACCTCCCATCCGCAATTTGCAGGCACCAGCGGTCTGGTGCGCAGTCCGTGCGGCGTAAACGCAGAAACCCAAGATCCATCCGAACCCGTGGAAGGCCAAGATCCGCCTCCCATGGCAAAGATCGTCGCCCGCGCAACCACAGATTTTCTCCCCTCGGGTGTTTCAAACGCCAGCTCCCATGTCCCGTCACGCTTCGTGATTCCCAGCCACCGATGCCGACAGTGGAAGTTCACCCCGCCGGCCTTCAGTTTCAAAATCCAGCGCCTCAGCAAGGGAGCGGATTTCAGCCCGCGCGGATAGACCCGTCCGCTCGAAGCGGTAAACAATTCGACCCCCAACGCCTCCACCCATGCCTGAAGTTGAGTCGGACCAAAATCCGCCAGCAATCCCGGCCAGAAGGACTCTCCGCCCGCATACTTTGTCCCCATCGCAGGGTCCGAGTTGGTGAGATTCAATCCGCCGCGTCCAGCCACAAGAAATTTTCTTCCCGGCGATGGTTTCGCATCGAACAGATGGACATCCCTTCCCCGTTCCATGGCCACTTCCGCCGCGCGAAGCCCGGCCGGACCCGCTCCCACAATACAAATCATTCGTCGCATAAAATCCTCCGCCGCGTGTTCCTGACTGCCACCCCCATTCATGTGTCTGCGGGAGCCTTGTCGGGGAAATGTTTTTTCCAGAAGTCCGCCGGACTCTGATCTGCAGGGTCATTCGGGCCGCGAAGGATCTTCAGCCACCGGAATGTTCGCAAAGGTTCCAGCACGGATCGATCCAGAATATCCGATGGGC
Organism: Chthoniobacterales bacterium; assembly: GCA_038214335.1. Taxonomy (GTDB): domain Bacteria; phylum Verrucomicrobiota; class Verrucomicrobiia; order Chthoniobacterales; family Terrimicrobiaceae; genus QYQL01. The sequence goes on along the minus strand of JBBQRY010000133.1, from coordinate 1,260 downwards.
TGATGGTGAGCCTCACCAAAGGAGCGAAACCAAGGGCACGCACGTCACGCAGAGGAAGTCCGGCAGCCTCGAGGGTCTGAAGCTGACGGCAATTGGCGAGAGGAGACAGATCCGAAATGCGTGTGCCCGAAATGTCGAGGCTCCGGATTTGCGGCATCCGTCGCACCCAAGAAAGATCAGCCACCGGGGTGTCCTTCAGGGAGAGCGTTTGAAGTTTAGAGAATAGCAGATTGCCAATCGGCAAAGCGGCGAGCGGACAGCCGCTGACATCGAGGAACTCCAGGGGCAATCCAGCCAATGTGGTCCAATCCAGCACGGCAGCCCCCTCAATCCGCAAGCTAGTGAGCGGAGGGACAAACTTTTTCAATGCCGACAGGTCGCTCAAGGAACGGACCCCGGAAATCTTGAGTTTGCGAACGTCTCCTTGCCCGGACAGCGACGCGCGCCCGGCCCCTCCATTGGATGCCAGCACCTCAAGCACCAACTCCGCCGCACCGGGGGTGCGATCCAATGGACTGTTGCCAAAGCTTGTTTTTTTCAACTTTGAGTCGTGGAAAAACTCAATGAGCCCGGCCGTGACAGAGTCAAGCGGGGTGCCGCGTTCCTGCAGCCGCCCGGCGGCGAGCTGCATCCGGTCGCCGGGCGAACGCATCACCTCGCCACAAAGCGCCGCAAGCTCGTCCGGCCTTCCATCGGGCCAAGCCTGGAAGCGGTTCCCTTCAGGCTCACCTGCGGCCAGGAGCTTCGCAGCCGTCGAGAACGCGGCCCCAGCTTGGGCAAACTCCAAGACCGCCATGTGGCCGCGGGCTTTCATCATCCATGCCGGAACACAAGTTGGCGCGTCCAGCAGGGTCTGCGATAATTCCTCCAGCCTCTCGCCAAGCCGGTTAAGAACGGACTCCGGATTCCGCGTCCTCAGCCTGAGTCCGTTGGCATTGAACTCGCTGTGGAATTCCATCAACGCCTGTTGTGCGGCCTGCATGGCAACTGCCAGGGAAGGATCCTCCTGAGGAGGAGGGGCAGGGCGTCGAGTATCCTCCTCCTTCCGGCGCAGCCGCGCCTCCCGAAGGTCTTTAAGATTCTGTTCCGCCTCGCTCAATTTCTGGTCCGCTCCGGCAATGAACTCCTCCGCCCGCTTCTGCGCCTCCAGCCGCTTTTGCTTCTCCTGCTCGGTTTCGCTTTGAGCGGATGAGGCCGCTTCCTCCGCACGTTTTTGCTCACTGCGCGCGGTAGCCAATTGCCCTGCCGACTCGATCACCT
>JBBQRY010000132.1:0-5963 GCA_038214335.1 Chthoniobacterales bacterium | reverse complement strand
GATGGATGTATTCAATTTTTTTGATCCCCTTTTTGCGCTCAATGAATTCTGGAATAAACTGCATCGGTCCAGGACGGTAGAGCGCTGCGAGAGCAATAATATCATCGATATTGCTGATAGCGAAGTTTTTGCAGAATCCGGTAATCCCTCCACTTTCCATCTGGAAGATGCCGAGCGTCTCCCCGCGAGTATATAGCGCGAACGCCTCCTGGTCGTCGTCAGGAATCCGTGCCAAGTCGAAATCCGGATGCTTCTTGTGAATGAGCCGGACCGCTTCGTTCATCACGGTGAGGGTCCTGAGCCCAAGGAAGTCCATCTTGAGCATTCCGAGGTCCGTGAGCGGACCCATGGCATACTGGGTGACGACTTCATTTTCCTTGCCCCGGCACAGAGGGATGAACTCATCCAGCGCACGGTCACCGATCACGACGCCAGCGGCATGGATGCCGGTATTCCGGCTCAGGCCCTCAAGAAGCGTGGCGTAATCCCAGAGCTGACGGACAGCCGGTTCGTTTTCAATCGCCGCCTTCAGCTCCGGACTTTTGTCAATCGCCCCCGGCTTGTGCGTGATCTCGCCGGTCTTCGAATCCTTCTCATCCGTCCCATTGAGCGTGATATTGAGTTCGGCAGGAATCATCCGGGCGATGCGGTCGCCATCCGAGTAGCTCCAGCCGAGCACACGGCCCACGTCGCGCACGACGCTCTTGGCACCCAAGGTGCCGAAGGTGATGATCTGCGAGACCGCTCGCTCGCCGTATTTCTGGCGCACATACTCGATCACCTCTCCGCGTCGCTCCATGCAGAAATCCACGTCGATATCCGGCGGGCTGATCCGCTCCGGATTCAGAAACCGTTCAAAGATGAGCCCGAACCGCAGCGGATCAATATCCGTAATGCCGAGCACATACGCGATCACCGAACCCGCTGCCGATCCACGCCCTGGACCCACCGGAATCCCACGCTGTTTGGCGTAGTCAATAAAGTCCCAAACGATCAGGAAATAGCTCACAAACCCGGTCTTCTCGATGACGCCGAGTTCGTATTCCAAGCGCGTGAGCAGGACGGCATCCGAATCCGCCCGCGCGCCATAGCGCACGCGCAGGCCCGCGTAGCAAAGCTCCCGCAAATACGCTTCGCGGGTCTTTCCCCCCGGTGGCTCGTAGGCAGGATATTTCGGAACTCCGAACTCCATCTTGAACTCACACCGCTCTGCGATAGCGAGGGTGTTGTCGCAGGCTTCCGGCAGCTCGGAAAAGAGTGCCCGCATCTCCTCCGCAGACTTGAAATAAAGCTCCGGCACATACCGCATCCGCTTCTCATCCATCACCATCGAAGCCGTGCCAATACAGATCATCACATCGTGGGCCTCGTGGTGGGAACGCTCCAGAAAATGCACGTCATTCGCAGCCACGAGTCCGAGATCCAGCGCTCTCGCAATCCGCACCAGCTCCGGCATCGCGCGGAGTTCCGCATCAATCCCATGGTCGTGCAGCTCAATAAAAAAGCGGTCCTTCCCGAAAAGATCGCGATACCCGGATGCCACGTCTTGCGCCCCCTGGAAGTTTCCCGCCGTCAGCAGGGAGTTCACCTCTCCCTTGAGGCATCCGCTCAACGCAATCAACCCCTCCGAATGCCGCGCCAGCATTTCCTTATCCACCCGCGGCTTGTAGTAGAACCCCTCCAAATGCGCCGCCGTCACCAGCTTCACAAGGTTCTTGTATCCAACCTCATTCGCAGCCAGCACGGTCAGGTGAAAAGCCGCTTCTTTCCCCGAAGACGCATTCTTATCGGTCATGCTGCCCGGTGCCACATACAGTTCGCAACCAACAATCGGTTTGATTCCGGATTTTGCCCCCGCTTGGTAGAACGGGACCGCTCCATATAGGTTGCCGTGGTCCGTGAGTGCGACCGCCGGCATTTGGAATTCTTTCGCCTTACGAATGAGATCCTCCACCCGAATCGCCCCATCCAGCAGCGAATATTCCGAGTGGTAATGAAGATGCACAAATGACATGCCCAAAACACTACAACGCCCACTTCCCTCCTGTCGAATGTCCATTGCGAACGACCCTCGTGGCTCCAATATCTGCGAAATGAATTGGTCACCTGCGCGGATTTCTCGTATGGATAAAAATCCTCATGAACCTCACCATTCACACAGACGGCATGACAATCGGTCCATTCCCGGAGCATCAAGTCCGCGAAATGCTGAAGTCCCGTCAGCTCAGTCTCACGGATCTTGGATCGAACGAGAGCATGACAGATTGGAAACCGCTCTCTGGACCTCTGCAGGATGCAGCGCGTCGGATTAACCCTTAAGCCTGTTCACTCCACGATCAGTAATCCATTGAAAACCCAACGCACCGGCATCCTTTTCGTTCTTTCGGCCCCCTCCGGAGCCGGGAAAACAACCCTCACCAACGCCTTGCGTGAGGAGCCAAACCTTGTCTATTCCGTTTCCTGCACCACTCGCTCGCCACGACTGGGGGAAGCGAGCGGGAAGGACTATTTTTTTCTGAGTGATGAGGATTTTCGCGCACGGCTGGCAGGCGGCGAGTTTCTTGAGCACGCCGAAGTCCATGGCCGTTGCTATGGAACCCTGCGCTCGATCGTATTGGATAACCTGAGCCGGGGGATCGATGTGCTCTTGGATATCGACACGGCGGGCGCGGAAAAAATCCGAGCCTGCGAGGACCCGATCATCCGTGCTGCGCTGGCGGACATTTTTCTGCTGCCTCCGGGGCTGGACGAGTTGGCCCGCCGCCTGCGTGGGCGTGGCACCGAAAGCGAAGAGCAAGTGGCGACGCGCCTCTCGAACGCAGCTTCCGAAATGCGCCATTGGCCAGACTACCAATACACGATTGTCAGCGGGTCGATTGATGAAAATGTTGCGGCTTTCCGCGCGATCCTGTGCGCTGAGCGTTCCTTGAGCTGCCGCCTCACACTTTCCGAATTATGAAATCCATCCTGCTCGGAGTCTCGGGTTCGATTGCCGCCTACAAAGCGGCCGACCTCACCAGCCGCCTTGTGAAATCCGGCCATGACGTCTTCGTGGTGATGACCCGGCACGCCACCGAATTTGTGGCCCCGCTCACATTCCAGACCCTCTCCCGCCATCCGGTCACCACAGGGATCTTTGACGAGAAAGAATCCTGGCACCCCGAGCACATCGCGCTGGCCGACCGCGCGGATCTCTTCGTCGTTGCGCCCGCCACCGCCAATGTCATCGCAAAACTCGCCAACGGAATTGCCGATGACGCCCTCACCTCAATCGCGCTCGCCACCCTTGCCCCGCTTCTCATTGCTCCCGCCATGAACGGAAAAATGTGGGCGCATCCCGCGACTCAGGAAAATGTCGCACGTCTCAAAAGCCGTGGCGCACGGTTTATCGGTCCGGAGGAGGGACTTCTGGCCTGCGGATACGAGGGAATCGGACGGCTCTGGAATGTGGAGGATATTGCCCGCGAAGTGGCTTCCATGCTTGCGCAGTGAGCAGGGCGGAAAATTCGTCGCCAAGACCTCCTGAAAAAAAATCAAGAAAAAATGTGGAAATCTATTGACGCAAGTCACTGCGGCACTTATTCACAGGATCAGTGAGTTATTCACAACATGTTCACAGAAGATTTCCCGCTGTTGCGGATGGAAAGGGGGGATATTGAATGCCAGTAGCAAAGAAAAAAGCAGCTCCTGCAAAGAAAGCTGCACCAGCAAAAAAAGCGGTCGCTAAAAAACCAGTCGCGAAAGCGGCGGTGAAAAAAGCGGCACCTGCGAAAGCGGTTGCTAAAAAGCCCGTTGCCAAGAAAGCTGCGGTGAAGAATGCCGCACCTAAGAAAGTGGTCGCTAAAAAAGCGGTCGCCAAGAAGGCCAAAAAGTAACTATCAACCCGCCGAGCCGTTTCGACGGCAAAGCAAAATCAAATTGGGAGAAGCTCCAACCAGCTTCTCCCAATTTTTTTTATTCGGTGATGATGTCGGTGTAGGTCTTGCCCGATGGAATCATCGGCAGCACGTGTTCGGTGTAGGGCGTCATCACATCAAGCACATAGGCTTCCTTCGAGGCGAGCATGCGTTGGATGGCGGCGCGCAGATCTTTTTTGTGGAGCACGCGTTCGCATGGCACCCCGAAGCCTTTGCAGATTTGCACGTAGTCGGGGTAGATCCGCTTGAGATCCTTCGGATCGCCAAGGAACGTATGCCCGCGGTTGCCGCCATGGAACCGGTCCTCCCACTGCACCACCATGCCGAGATGCTGGTTGTTGAGAATGATCGCCTTGGCGGCGATTCCCTCAATGTGAGCGGTGGCCAGTTCCTGCACGTTCATAAGGAACGATCCATCGCCATCGATGTCGATGACTTCTTTATCCGGGCAGGCCACTTTGGCACCGAGGGCGGAGGGATATCCGAAGCCCATGGAACCGAGTCCCGCCGAGGTCACGAACGTGCGCGGCTTCGAGAAATCGTAGAACTGGCCGGCCCACATCTGATGCTGGCCCACGCCTGTGGTGATGATCGCTTCGCCTTTTGTGAGATGGTAGAGCTCGCGGATCACGTGCTGGGGCTGAATGGCGTCCGACGTATCTTTGAACGAAAGAGGATGCGCGGCCTTCCATTTCGCAATTTGGTCATACCATGCCGGATACCGGCGATAGCCTTTGGCGAGCCGTTTGGAACCGGCCTTTTCGAGCATCTTGTTGAGGCGCTGGAGAGCGGGTTTCAGGTCACTGAGGATCGGGAGGCCAACCAATTTGTTTTTATTGATCTCCGAGTTGTCGATATCGATGTGAACGATCTCTCCGTGCTCGCAGAATTTTTCGACCTTGCCCGTCACGCGGTCATCAAACCGCACCCCAATCGCGAGGAGGAGGTCTGCTTCATTGACGGCGTTGTTGGCATACACGGTGCCGTGCATCCCCAGCCATTTGAGCGAAAGATCGTGGGTCTCCGGAAAGCAGCCGATGCCCATGAGCGTCGTCGCCACCGGGATCTGCGAGCGCTCGGCAAACTCCAAGAGCTCGGCAGAGGCCTCGCCGGAAATCACACCGCCGCCACAATAAATCATCGGACGCTTGGCGGCTGCGATCAGGCCCATGACTTTTTCGAGATCGGCGTCGTCCGCACGCTTGTCCGGCTGGTAGCCGCGCAGGGTCACGGACTTCGGATAAACCGGAATCGTGGTCGCGACTTGAATATTTTTCGGAATATCAATGAGCACAGGCCCCGGACGCCCGCTTCGCGCAATGTAGAAAGCCTCCTTGATGATGCGGGGGATTTCGTTGATATCCCAAACCAAGTAGCTGTGCTTGACCATCGGCAGGGTCATTCCGAATACGTCGGTCTCTTGGAAGGCTCCGCGTCCAATCATCTCCTGCGGCACCTGACCCGTGATGGCCACCAACGGAATCGAATCCATATAGGCATCCGCAATGCCCGTCACAAGGTTCGTCGCGCCCGGTCCAGATGTTGCCATGCACACACCCACTTGGCCCGTCACGCGGGCGTAGCCTTCCGCCGCAAACACGCCGCCCTGTTCATGCCGGGGCAAAATCGTGCGGATCTTTTTGGTTTTCGTGAGAGCCTGATGGAGCGGCATCGAGCATCCGCCCGGATATGCGAAGATGACCTCCACGGCTTCACGTTCAAGGCATGCAACGAGGATCTCTGCCCCGTTCATGACTTTCCCGCTCTCCGGTGCGGGTTGGGCGGAAGGTTTCGTGGATCGTTTGTTTTTCATGAGCATGGATGCAATGGAACCGTCCACTTTATGCGGACCCGGCAAGGGTTGGCTAGGCTAAAATGATGTGGTTTATGTGGACGGGCGCATCGCTGAAAAGTGCAATCGGCGATGGAAGGTCAGGGAGCATAGGCGTCCCGCCTGTGGGGAGTGGAGACTCCGCAGACAATAGCCAGTCACCAAACAGGCGAGACGCCTGTTCTCCCTGTTTGCACATTTCGGAGATGCGCCCT
>JBBQRY010000131.1:0-5967 GCA_038214335.1 Chthoniobacterales bacterium | reverse complement strand
ATTGTCGGCACGCCTGCCGGGTTTCGGATCGAAGAATTCCGGAATCCTCCGTTCTCGGTTTCGTGTGAACCCGTCGCTTCGACCAAACCCGGCGAGGCCATCCTGCGCGTGGATTCTCAGTATTTTCACGGAGCACCAAATCTCGGGAGCCGCGTGAAATGGAAGGCGACATGGATCAGTGATCACGCGGGATTCGGATACTTCAGCGAGGATGGGTTCCTTCCCGTCGATACGTATTCCGAATCCGTGAAATCCCCTGTGGCCGATGCCATTGCGGAGGGCGAAACCGCATTGGATGGCAGCGGACAGGCCACGATCACCAGCCCTGCCGCTTTTCCCGATTCGGGCAACCGTGCAAGTGCCACCGTGATCTGGCAGGTCGATGTTACCGGGCCGGATGGCCAGACGATCACGGGCGGACTGCGGCAGGAGATCGCGATGAATGATGTCACACTGGCCGTCCGATCGGTGCAGAAAAACCGGTCCGATCTGGTCAAATTCGAACTGCGCACGACCGCGCGTGAGACATCCGTTTCCGTGCCGCCAACCGCCCCTGCCACCCTCTTCCTCGTGCGTGCAAAATCCGTCAAAGAGGCCGTGGCGCCCTTCGTTTATCGGTATCGGAATTTTGATGAGTTCACGCGCATCGCTGAAAAACAAGTGCCGACCCAAGGCGTCGTGGATTTTCCTGTTCGCAAACCCGGACGTTACGTGCTGGTGGTGGGGCCAGTTGCGGGCGGGATACGGGTGAGTGCAGAGCAAATTGTCACGGGCCCCGGTGAGTCGGAATTCCCGGTCCAAAGTGACGAATCCCTTGAGATCCGCGCGCCGAAGGATCCCGTGATCGTCGGCACCAAAGCGGGCTTTGACGTGATCGCTCCTTCGGGTGGTATCGCATGGGTGACGGTCGAGACGGATCGGATTTTGTCCAGCCAGACGATTAAGTTGCCGGGCAACGCCACGCACATCGAAATTCCGATCACGCCAGACTTTTTCCCGAATGCCACAGTCAGTGTCTATCTCCTGCGGCCCGGCGGGAACGACCACCTGCCCGGCGAGATGTTTGGCAGCACGGGTTTTGCGGTGAGCGATCCCACGCGCCTTCTGGAGGTGCAGGCGCAGACCGACAAGCCGGCCTATGAACCGCGCGAGAAGATCACCGGCACAGTGCGGATTTCCGCCGACGGAAAACCGGTTTCGGGTGCGGAGGTCACCGTCTATGCCGTGGATGATGCGATCCTCGCCCTCGGCGCATGGACGCTGCCGAATCTGGTCGAGCCATTTTTTCCTGAGCACGGATTCAACATTCTCACGTCTCCGGCTTTAGACGGGCTGGTGGACGGATTCCAGCCCGGACAGCTCACGCAAAAAGGATTTACGGTGGGAGACGGCGGCGACGAGGCGTTTGGCAATGTCACGTTCACCCGCAAGGATTTCAAACCGATCCTCTTCTGGAGTCCGACCCTCAAATCCGATGCCAAAGGAATCGTTCGCTTCGACACCACGGCTCCCGATAACCTGACTCGGTTCCGGGTGATTGCGCTCGCGCAGACCGCAGCGAGCCGGTTCGGTTCGGACTCCGCCACATTCGAGGTCACCAAAAGCCTTCTCATTGAGCCCGCGCTTCCAAGGTTTTTGCGGCAGGGCGACCGGATCAACCTGCGTGCCGTGGCCCGTCAAAAATTTGCACCCGATGCCGAGCTCGCCATCCGTTGCATCTCCGATCTTGCGCTGGATGGCCCGGGCCGCATGACTCTCTCTGCCGCGAAGGACGCCCCGGCGGTGGTCCAATTTCCGGCCACCGTCGCGAAGGATGCCACGCAGGCCAGAATCCGTTTCGACGTCGCCGCAAAGGGCACTAAGGATTTCACGGATTCCGTAGAAATCCAACTCCCTGTCCTTCCGCGCACCATCTCGGTGAGTGAATCCGTAGCCGGAAAATGGTCGGGCGATGGGTTTGCTGCGAAGGATTTTATGCCGTCCGCGTGGAGCGAGGCGAAGGGAACGCTGGACACCACGCTTTCGACTTCGCCATGGCTGCCGATCCTGATGGGCGTGCCCGCCGTGCTCGACTATCCGCATGGGTGTTTGGAGCAGCAATCATCACGGATTCTGGCCTTCACGGCGCTGGCCGGGATGTTGGAATCCCTCCCCACGAATCCCGTCCGCGATGCCGCTTATCGCCGCTCCGTGATCGAGTCTCTGGCCATCATCGAAGCCTCCCTGTTGCCCGACGGACAGCTTCCCTACTGGCCCATGGGCACGACCGGGAGCGCCTTTGTGACCATCCAAACCGCCATGGCCGTTGCGAAGGCAGAAGCTGCCGGATTCGAGATCCCCGAGCGGCTGGCGACGGAATTGCCAAACACCCTGCACGGGTTTGTTTCGCGCACATTGAAGACGACGCCATCCTTGCGAGCTTTTGCCCTCTACGTTTTGACGACCATGGAGAAAGGCCCCGCGCTTTCTGCCGCAGCGGACGAGTTGTTCCTGCACCGCGACGAACTGAATCATGAAGGCACCGCGTTTTTGGCACTGGCTTACTCCCAACTCCGCAACGCCCCGGATAACGTGAAGGATCTCGTCCAGCGCCTGCCTGAGCACTTCAAGGACGCGACCTTCGACCCCCTCACGTTTTCATCGACCTACCGCACCGAGGCCATCTGCCTCATGGCGAAGCTGGCTTTCAATCTTACCGCGAGGCAGGAAATTCGCGACCGTGTTGCTCACCTCATGGAGTCCTCCGCATCCCTCTCCACGCAAGAAAACCTGTGGTTACTTCTGACCTTCCAAGCGCTCATGGCATCCGAGCCAGCGGCTGCCCTCGCCAAATCCCTGCGCCCGGTCCCGGATGCCACCGCCCCGAATCAATCCGCCGCTCAGTGGGTAACCCGTCCGCTAGATCAGCCCCCGCGCATCACCGAACTCGGACGCCGTGCCGACGGCATGTTTGTCCTCCGCGCCGAACGCCAGTTGCCGGAATCCGACCAAGCCCCCGTTCGTAATGGGATAACCCTTGACCGCATAGTCAGGAACCTCACCGATCCCTCACGCACGGGCACCGAACAAGCCCCGTTCTGGATCGGCGACGAAATCCTCATCACCTACCGCTTCCAATCATCGAAGGCGCAGAGTTTTCTAGCGTTGGAAGACGCACTGCCAGCAGGCGTTGAAATCGTGAACCCAAACCTTGACCAGTTTGGAAAAACCGTAGGTATCGACAACGAACCCGGCGTCTCCACCGCCAACCTCTCGCATTCCGAAATGCGCGACGCCCAAACCAACCTATTCTTCGATTCCGTTCCAGCAGGAGTCCACTCCTACAGTGTGCTCGGGCGCGTCACGTCCGTCGGCACCTTCGCCTGGCCATCCACCACGATCTCCCCCATGTATGACAGCCGCACGTTCGCCCGCACCGCGCCAAGTGCGATCTACAGCGCAAGCCCCCTTTCGAATTAAAGAGGGATTCCGACCCGGCGCATCTCCTCCCCCTCGATGATGGATTGCTCCAAGGCGATCACCTCTTCAGCCGTGATCCGGCTGGCGGTAGAATCTGACTGGCAGCGAAACAGCGGAAGCCCGATTTCGGTGGTGATGAGCCGCTTTTCATGACCCCGATAGCACCCGCAAGGCCATTTCTGCGCTTGTTCTGGAATCGGCAGAGAGTATTGTTTGCATATGATTCAGACCATCGCAGCCATCGTTGACGCCCGTGGCGCGGTTCGTCTGCTCGAACCCGTCCAACTTGCTCGCAACCACCGGGCGTTGGTTACCATTCTAGCCGATGAGCCTTCCGATTCCCACGAGATGGCCCTTCTGAGCGAGGCTTCTCTTGCCGAGGATTGGAACCGACCCGAGGAGGACGCCAAGGCCAAGGTCCCTGCGACCATGCCGAGACCCGCCAAGGGGGCAAAACCGTGGGAACTTGAACCGGCAGATTGGGATTTTTCAAACGTCCCGCCTGAGGAGCTTCGCGTCAGGAACAGGAATGGGAGGGCGAACCTCCGTGTGAACCCAAATATTACGGCTCGGACGGAGCCTCGCCCTCCCAGTCCTTATCCACGCCCTGTCGAGACCGAGGTCCTTCTGCCCTACCCCAGAAGCATCCCAACCATTTCACCGGCTCGATTTTCCACCACAACCGGCACCCGCACGGGCATGGAAGCCATCACTCCTAAATACCGCAGAAGAATTGACCACGGATTACACAGATACCACGGATAGAGGCAGTTATGACAATCTTTCTGCGCTTTGCGATTCACCTTGCGGGTGAATAGGACTTGTGCTCCAACTCCCTCCATATCAGTGTTATCCGTGTAATTCGTGGTTAAAACTGCTTTTTCTAGGATCACGGCGCTACTCCGCTGCGCTTCGTTTGCCCTCCATGGCGAACCCTTCGTGGATGCAACACGATTCGTCGGAAATTTGTTTTTCTCCACCGCTCCGCTGAACCCCTTTTCCCTGAAAGCATTCCCTGCAAGCCTGCTTGACAGGGGGCGCGAAATGATAGACAGTCTATCAAATGAGGACTGCCACCGTTGCCGATTTGCGGAACAATTTCGCCACCGTTTCAAAGTGGATTTATGATGGTGCGGAAGTCACGATTACGAAGCGCGGCCTTCCATTCGCCACCCTCGCTCCCTCGCCATTGCGCAAGACGGCACCGCCCATAGACCGTATGGCGCGGCTTCGCCGGATGTTCCCGGACGGCCCGACAAAGGGCAACGCTCAAGACGTTCTTGATTATGACCGGGGAAACACTTGATGAAAACCTACATTGACACTTCCCTTTTCGTGAAATCGTTTGTCCTTGAACCGGACTCCCCGGAGGCGGTTGAAATCATTGAAGCATCCGGGGAACCTTTCGCGTTCTCTCACCTGCATGAGATCGAAATCCCGAACGCAATCCGCTTGAAACGCTTTCGCGGGGAGATCACGCGGGCACAGGAAACAAAGGCACTCCGGGCTTTTGCGGCGGACGTTGAATCGGGGCGTTTTGCCCGGCCTGCCTATGACATCGGGGCGGTATTCAGCCGGGCAGAACAACTTTCCGCCCGGCACTCCGGGGACATCGGAACCCGTAGCCTTGACCTTTTGCACGTTGCGGCGGCTTTGGAAGCCGGTTGCACGGGCTTTGCATCATTCGATGAACGGCAGCGAAAGGCGGCGGTTCTCTCGGGGCTGAAAGTGACGCCGGCGAAATGATCGAAAGAAAAACCATGAGCTCCCCCCGACCGGCACCATACTTGGTTGTCAAACCGTAAGGGGCGCATCTCCGATAAGTGCAACAAAGGAGAGGGGACATTCCTGTCCCCTTCACTCGGACTGTCAGCGTTTGCACTTTTCGGAGATGCGCCCACCGTAAGAGAAATCCGCAGCATCCTTGCCAGACGCGACACCCCACAAGGCGAACTTTACAGGATAGCGCGGAAGCTTTCCGCGAAGCACACGCCGGAGATTCCGGCCCGTTCCTTGGACATCCTGCAAACCGCATCGGCTCTGCTGATCGGCGCGGCCTCCCTGCATACCTTTGACGAAAGGCAACGCCAGCTTGCCAAAACTTATGCTGCTCCATAACAATTACAAACTAGCGTTACTCCTGCTAGTGTTAGCAGCCGCGTCAATCGCTGTCGAAACAAGAGCGACAGATAGCGCTGCAACATTCTCTCCAGTTGAACTTTTGTTCAAACAACAAGACTTCATTCTATCCGACATCCGTAAGTTTAAGTCAACGCTATTTGCCGAGATCAAAACGTCTTCAAACACGGGGGAAATGACCATTATTTATCAAATATTTTCAAGTTCTGCACTTGCAAAATCGGAGTTTCTGCTTAGGTCGAAGACGATTTCCGCTGGAATAGGAGAATCCCCTTTTAGGGTCGGCGAGCAAGTGTTGTGGTCGTCGTACGGTGGATCAGGGGGTGTAATTGTGCTAGCGGGTTCGACGGTGTTCAGTATTTGAGCGTC
>JBBQRY010000130.1:0-6039 GCA_038214335.1 Chthoniobacterales bacterium | reverse complement strand
GAAGCGGTGAAGACCGTGCTTCAGCAGGCCGAACTGCTCTGTGCGGAGTGGTTGTGATAGCAGAACTATGATCAAGCCGTTGCAGCAGCGTTTGCGATACTCCTCCTCCGCGTTCTCCGCGTTCTCCGTGTGAGTTCTTCTTCGCTCCGGTTGCCTCCCGGCGGCACCGGTGACTCGCCCTCCCCAAGAGCGCGATCGCGCGGGAGTGTATGTTGCCTTCTGCGCTCCTGCTCATCGCGCTTTGGGCTGTCCGGCCTAGAGCCGTATAGGCTACCCGGGCCGTCCCCACGGCCACGTATTCAGCTTTTCAGCTTTTCAGCTTTTTCTCTCGGTTTTGTTTCGAAATCGAGGGTTCCGGCGGCGGTGGGGATGTCGAGGGAGAGTTCTTCGACATTGCTCATGGATTGGAGGATCGATTTGCTTTCCTGGAGGCTTTCGACGCTGGCGTTGATTTTGGCCGAGAGGAAATCGCTGTTGCGGTTGGCGATGGCGTCGGCGCGCAGGAGTTGGATTTCGTGTTCAAGGCGGGTGAGTTCGCTGGTGAGAACGAGGAGGTTTTCCTTGGCGTCGGCGAGCGATTTCTGATGTTGGACGAGGGTATCGCGCAGGCTTTGCTTTGACGAGCGGAGGCGGTGTTGTTCTTCCGTGAGGGTTTCCAATTCGGAGTTCACCGTGGCGAGTTGGCGGGCGATGTCGGCCTCGTCGGTTTCGGCCAAATACGTTTCGATTCCCTGCCGCATAGCCTGCATTTTCAGGTAAGCCCAGAGCAGTTCTTGGAGTTTGCCGTTGATGAGGAGGTTGCCGGGCGTGTTGCGGGCCACCTCCGAGCAGGTGCGGGCGAGGGCATTGTAGGAATCGAGGTTTTCAGGGGTCAGCCGCTCGAGCAAATCTTCGCGCCGGGCTTGGAAGTTTGCCACCTCATTGTTCTGAGCGACTTTGTCTGCGAGTTCGAGTTTGGCTTGGATACGAGCCATAAACCCCTTCGATGTCGGCAGGTAAACCCAGCCCAGCACGTATCCCGCCGCCGCACACATGAGCACCAGTGGATTCGCTGCGGCAAAAGCAGCCGCCAGCCCCAGTCCCAAGGCGACATGGGTCTTGGAAGCGGCAAATTCTTTGTAGAAATCACTCACGGCTTTTCAAGTTTCTCGCGGATGTTGTCGCACAGATCCCGGAATCCGGCTTCCCGCCGCATGTCCTTGAGCGGACGGTCCGGACGTGGCACGGGGATCACTTCGGCAATAGTGCCGGGGTTGGCATTCAATCGCATGACGCGATCGCCCAAATAGACCGCCTCTTCGGCGGAGTGGGTGACAAAGAAAACGGTGGATTTCTGTTCATTCCAGAGGTCGATCAGCAGGGACTGCATCTGGATGCGGATTTTTGGATCCAGGGCCCCGAACGGTTCGTCCATGAGAATGATGCGCGGTCTCAGGATGAGTGTGGCGGCAATCGCGACGCGCTGCTGCATGCCGCCGGAGAGTTCAAACGGGTATTTGTCGGACGTGCCATCGAGCCCGACTTTTCGAATCCACTCCCGGGCGCGCTCTTCGCGTTCTGGACGGGAGACCCCCAGTAGCCGCAATCCGAAAGCGATATTTCCGAGAACGGTCAGATGTGGGAGCAGGGAATACTTCTGGTCCACGACGCCGCGATCCGGCGAGGGTCCGGTGACCAACTCTCCGAAACTTCGCACCGCTCCACTGGTGGCCGGATGGTGCGGCTTGAGGCCTGCGATGAGTTTGCACAAGGTGGATTTTCCACAGCCGGATTGGCCGACCACCGTGATGAGTTCGCCCTGATCGGGGTTGTCTTCGATGGAAAACGAAATATCCTGCAGCACGGGTCGGCCATTGAAAGCTTTGGTCACACGGTCAAAAACCACGACATACGGTCGGGGGGCGGATGGATTTTGGGGATCGGTGGGTTCTGTGCTCATGGGGTATTGCTCTGCCGTGCGACATAGGGGAACAAGCGACGTCCGATACGCAGCCAGACTTGATCGCAGAGCACGGCCATGGCGATGATGACGAGAATGATCGCGTAGATGGAGGCGGTCTGTCCCCGACGCTCGGAGATCGAAATGAGAAACCCGATACCGCGGTCGCCATTGACGATTTCCGCAAGAATAATCCATCCCCATCCGATGCCATAGACGAGGCGCAGGCTATTCCAGATATTCGGACCGGCCACCGGGATGAGGACCCTGGTGATGACCTGCCATTGGGTGGCTCCTTTTGTTGTGGCGAGGTTGATGAAATCGTTCGGAACATCGCTGATCGCATGGACCACGGCCGGCAGCAGCGCGACGAAACATCCGATGAAGAGGAATCCGACCTTCTGAGCCTCCCCGATTCCGAACCATGCGAGCGAAAGCGGAATGAACACCACAATCGGCACGTAGCCACTGGCAATCGAGAGCGGTTTGAAAAATGCGGCGACACGCGGATACGACGCCATCAGCACACCGAGGGGCACAGCTGTCAGCGCGGCCAGCGAAAAGCCGGCCGTGATGCGTCCGAAGGAAATCAGAACTCCACGCACAAGTCCCTGCTCAAAATGCAGCCGGGGAAATGCCATAAGCACTTCCCATGGGCTCGGCAAAATGAGCGGCACCAACATGCGGTCCTCAATCTCTGCTCCAGATGTGGCAAAAAACCATGCGGCAAAGACCAGCAGCGTGAAAATCGTGGTCAGGACGAACCCCGTGAAATACGGCACGTCCTTGCGCACGGTCATACTCCCAAATCGTGCAACCAGAGCCAGCGCGATGGCGAATCCAAATGCAAAAAGGAAAAACGAGATCATCTCACATACCCGCGCTGCTTGCGGAAATTATTCGCTCTCGAAAGGAAACACCTTCACTTCAACTCGACGGTTCGCCTTGTTGTGCTCGGCATTCGTGGGATCCGTGCTGTTGGGCAGCGGGTTTTTCCATCCGTTTCCAACGACCTTGAACTGGTCGGGATTGAATTGGTATTTTGCAAGGATCGCCTTCTTCACGGCGTCCGCGCGGTCGTAGGAAAACTTGATCACCAGATCCTCGGGCACGACGCCGCGGCGGGAGGCATCGGTATTCCCTTCGACGACGACGTAGGCATTGCCGAACCCGCCCGCGAGCTTGCCGATCTCATCGAGATACAGTGGGATATTTGAATCGTAATCGGTGTCGAGTTCGGCGCTGTTGGGTTTGAACGTGAAGTTCACCGAGCGGCTGATGATTTGATTGACCGGCGCTTCGAGGGTCGTGAACGCCATGCCGGGACGGAACATCGGCTGCGAGAGATCCCGCGAGTCCTTGAACTTCTCGCGCAACGAGTCGAGCGCCTTCGTGTATTTCACCTGCGAAGCGGGCACAATTGAATCAATCGCCCCGAGCATTTTGTAAATCCCTGCGGCGGAAGTGTAGATGATCTCGAAGTTCGCGGGGTTCATCGGCTCGAAAAAGAAATTCGAGTTTTCGCGATAATTGACAAGGTGGGCATCGCCGGTGGCAATCCCGCCATCCTTACCGACCATCGCCTTGCAATCCTCCAGCGGAAGCCCATAGGCCTTGCTGAGCTGCTGTGCGGCGAGCTCTGGATTTTTGCGGACCAGCTCCACGCCTTCGAGGATTCCCTGCACGAGGCCTTGAACGATCTCAGGATGATCTTTCACGAAGTCGTTGCGCGCCGCCCACACGTCGGCGATACGGCGGTTTGCGGAAGCCGTCGAGAGCACAAGGTGGGTGGATTTATCCATATCCGCAATCGTGTAGATGTCGGGAGAGAATCCGACAAAGGCATCGGCAGCTTTATCCTGAACAAAGATCTTTGCGGCTGCGGGCGCATCGGCGGCCCAGCTGAATTTGACATCCGCCGGATCGATCTTCGCATCCAGCAGCAGGCTCATAATGAAGTAATGGCTCGGGCTGTTCTGCGCCACGACCACGCGTTTTTTTACGCCGTTGACCATGCGCAGATCATTGATCGAGCGAATGTCGCCGCGTGCGACGACGCCATCGCCGCCTGCCGAGAAATCGACCTGCATCGGCACATTGGGGATCGTGCGGGAGTCCTTCGCAAGCTCCGGTGCGAAGAGCGCAATCATATCCAGCGTAGCCCACATGATCGGAGTCTGGCCGCTGGCATAGAGGTCGCGGTTCTTGACCGGATCATCTACAATCGTGAGCTTCACGTAGAATCCGAATTGCGTGAACAGGCTCTGGTCATTGGGTTCGAGTCCGTTGTTGGCTACGATGATGGGTGCCCATCCCGGCCAGACGTTGATCGGAAATATGATCAGCGGCTTGCCATTAAACTCCTGGAGCTTGTATCCGCTCACCCCTTTGACAGGAGGGATCGCCGAAGCCCCGACTTCGTGCGTCTCGCGGTCTGCCGCAAGCAGCTTGCTGACAATCGTCTGCATGTCGGTGATTTTGTCGGAGACTGTCTTAGCGCCCGTTGGGGTGGTGGCGGCGGGAGCGGCAGCGCGCTGACCGGGCTCGGGCAGAAGTTGGTCCTTCCAGCGGAGGATTCCCCAGCCGAGGAGGCCGAGAACAATGAGGGTGATGAGGAGCTTGGCTTTGGATGTCATGGTATGATGGGTGCGGGGTTGAACGGATTACTCTGTGATTTATTCGGAGACTTTCTGACGTTCGACGGGTTTGGATTCCGTGGTCACTTCGGCATTCGTGAGCGTGCCGGTTTGCTTAAATTGCTCAAAGAGGGCCCGTCCGCGGGCGTTGCGGACGGACTGGTCTGCAGCCACGTTTTTTCCCATCGCGGTGGCAAGGTCGATGGTCGCAGCCATCTGCCCCTCGCCTGAGGCGGCCCGTTCTTTCATCCGTCCCATGGCCTGCCCGACTTCCGACATGCCCTGAAGTTCCTGAATCGAGTTTTTGACGAGCTCGGCGAGACCGCGCTGGGCAGCCGAGGTCTTCACGCGGGCCTTCATCATCTCGAACTCCCGCTGGTAGCGCTCGATTTCCTTGAGCGAGGTCGCGATGATTTGGACGTTGTTTTTATAGACGATGTCGTATTGCGCGAGCTGCTCTTTGTTGCGTGCGATCTCCTGCTGCACGTTGTCGAGAAGCTCGGCGTAGTGCGCCCCGTTGGCCTCGTCGCTGGTCTGTGCCGCAAGGCGAAGCTGGGCGGTATACTCCGCAACCTGTCGCTCCTCCGAACGGATCTGATCCTTGAGCAGGATCATCTGGGTTTTCATCTGGCCGTTGGCATGGTTCGCGGAATCGGCCTTGGCGCGCTGGTCGCGAATCCCACGCTCAATCATGGCCTCATCAATGGCTTCGGTCTCGGTGGCTCTCTCGGCAAGAAGTCCGAGATAAACAAAAATACGGCGGATGGCGTTGAACATAGGTGGTTTTATTCGGGGTCCTCCAGCAGGATTTTTTCGCTGAAGAGATTGGTGAGCCCGCTTTCAAGCGTCTTGCCGCTTGCGGGAAGGATGGCGGCCCCTTGTTCCCTGAGGGGGGCGAAGACATCGGCTTTCACGTCGAAGGCCACGAGATACATCTGGGGAGCTGCCGCGCCGTCGCGTTTCTTTATGTCGCGGGCCGCGTTCTCGGGTTTCAACGAGCCATTCGACTGTCCATCGGTGAGAAGGACGATGACTTTGCGCGAGAGGTTCGACTTCCGGAGGTTGGCCGCCGCTGTCGCGAGCGCCTCACCCAGCGGAGTGCCGCCTGTTGGGGATTGGAATCCCGAAAGCCACTTGTCGAATCCCGCCCGATCCCACTTGCCAAAGCGGACCGGGGATCCCTCAAACGTGATCAGCGTAGCCTCGACCTGATGCGTCTGCGCATAGGTGTCCACCTTATCCACAATGTTCCGCAAAGCTTCGCTGGCCACTTGATATTTCGGCTGACGCTGGTTCTTCGCATTGAGCACTGGCTCCGCCATGCTGCCGGAAGTATCATAGACCACCGCCAGCGCAAGTCCCGGCTGGGGGTCGGCGGCAAGTGCTGTCCCCACAAAGCAACACAATCCGGCAACGAGTGGGAAGACGGTTCGCAGATGCCCGTTGTTTCGCGGCCCATGATAG
>JBBQRY010000129.1:0-6041 GCA_038214335.1 Chthoniobacterales bacterium | reverse complement strand
TTTCCCTGTAATGCATCTCCCACCCCCGCAGCCATAGCGTATTCTTGTTCCATCGGTCACAGACCTTCGATCAGATCGTAGAAAATTCCTGGCTTGCCGGCTTGGGTTGATTCCCAGACGAGCATGATTCCTTTTCCGGGGATGAAAGCTGCGGCGGGGTAAGCAGCGTCGTTGGCGACCATTTCCGGATCTTTGGCATCGCCGTGACTCAACATGACGCTGCCCTTCGATTCGTAGTAAACGCGGCTGTCGCCGCCTGCGGAAACCGTGAAAGGACGGACGGCATTTTCGGAAACGAGTGTTTCGGCAGATCCGGGGCTGGCGGTGAACGAGGATTTCTCCCGGCGCCATGTGGTTTCAATTTCCCCGTCTTTCCCAAATGCGATGCTGCCCCCGTCCATGGGGCAGCCTTCGAGCTTCCACGTTCCGCTACCGAGCTTTTTCGCTTCCGTAAAACCGGCTCCGTCCGCAGCGCTTTCCGAAACATACATGTCGCGGGAGCCGTCCAACCAGTTCCTCCACATCACCGCGATCCGACCGTCTTCACCGACCGCCACCGAGGGACGGCAGCACTCGCAGACCGTGCCGTCAGGCGAGCGGTAAACCAGTGTGTTTCCGCCCCATTCCTTGCCGGAGTTTTCGGAAACGGAGATCCAGATTTCGGTTTTTCCGCTCCGCGCATCCAGCCATACCACGGCGACCTTACCGGCGGCGTTCGCAGCCATGGAGTGCAGCCCCTCTTTCGCGGAGCCGGGTGTGTCGTTGATTGGGGCTTCCTCTTTCCAAACGCCCTCCGCCCCATTCCCACGCCGCCATAGATGGATCATTCCGTCCTTGTGGGAAATGGCGGTGACCAGCACGGAATCGCCTGCCACGGCGATCCGCGGACCCCTCTCCATCCCCAGCGCTAGATCCGGAAGGGTTCCGATCTTGTGCGGGTCCGTGAACGTTTTACCACCATCAGCAGAGGCGGTATGGAAGATCGCCGCGTCTTTCCGGGTGCCGAAAACGACGTGGGCATGCCCGGATTTCGAGACCGCCAACTGCGGCTGCGTGCCCTCCGGAGATAGCAGGACGGGAGCCGAAAACAGCGGCTGCGCAATAGAGTGGAGCACAAGAAAAAAGAAGGTGGAGAGGGTTTTCATAAGTTTGGAATTCACGGGGGATGAAAGGGTTCGGGGTGAAAGCCCAGCAAGTAAATTCAGATATGCGGCGGAGGATTCGGGAAGCTGGCGGAGCCAGCCACCCGTTTCCCTGCCTCCGGGTTATTGGTTCCCGGCGGCCATGACCATGGCGGTGAATTTTTCCGGATCCGCGTTGAAATCCTTGATGCAGGATTTGCAGCAGAGTTTCACGGTGGTGCCATCGTGCTCGACGATGACGGGCTCGCCCATCGAGCCGAGCTCCTCGCCGGATACCGGGCAGGTTTTCATCGGATGGTTATCGGGGCTGGCGGCGGGCGAAAGGTTTTCCCCCGGTACCTCTGCGGAAGCTTCGTCAACTTTCTTTTCGCAAGATGCGGAAAGGAGAGCGATGGCCATTGCGGTGATTATGCTTGGTGTAGTTTTCATATGTTTGTTGGTTGGAGATTTTTAACCGCGAACGTACGCGAATTTCCGCGAATGAAGAATTTCAGTTTCTGGCATTTCCGGATTGGCGTTTATTCGCGGTTTTACATCATTCTTCGATTCTTAGCGATTTGCGGAGGGTTCCTTTTTTGAATTCCCGTTCCCGGAGCCAGAGGAAGATGACCGGGGTGACGATGAGGATGTGGAGGAGGCTGGAGATCATACCCCCGATAACCGGAGTTGCGAGGGGTTTCATGATTTCCGCGCCCTGACGGTGGCTCCACATGATGGGTTGCGAAGCGCTCCAAATGTCAAACGGAGTGTTCAGGATGGCAAACGGAGTGCTCAGGATGGCAAACGGAGTCCACCACAACGCCCCAGGCTCGCTCCGGATCGCTGACGAAGAAGAGCATACTAAGGCGTCACCAAAGGTGCCCTGCGCGGAAAACCCGCCCTGCTCTCCAAGCTCGGGCTGAATTAGCAATCCGGAAAACTCCGCCCGCGCCCGTCTCCGGATATGAAGGCGGGCGCGGAATCAGCTCCCCCCGCCCGAAGCGTGCTTGCGCTCGAGTTTCAGGACTCCATCTCGTTCGAGCGTCAAAGGTTGATCCCCTACCAGGATTGACTCCGCGTTTTATAGGCGCGTGTGAAGCGATCTGATGCGGTTAACCCAGCCCGTAGTCCAAGGCGGCGGCGTTTTGCGAAGGGTAGATTTGGTTGGACTCGACGCAGCATCGGATCGGTCTCGAATTCCTGCCAAATGGTTGCCAGTTCGTCTTCTGTAAGGGAAAAAGCCTCGGCTACGCAGGCGTCCACAGCATCGAGCACTTCATCAACGGCCATCGCCCCGCTTTCCGCAGTAAGATTGGCAACGATTTCGCGCCAGTCATCCAGAGACGCGGGCGGCGGTATCGGAAGATCGAGCAGCAGGCCATGTCGAAGGCTTTCACCAACGTGGAGGAGCAAGCCTTCGATGAATGCCGAGGCAAGAGCGCTGTCGTTAAAGGCAGCCCATTTTTCAACGCTGTCCCCGGGTTGAACGATCCACTGGCCGTCATGTTCCCTAACCACTGGAGTGCCTATCTCGCAAGCTTCACTCCCCTGCATTGCAGGACTCCAATCCACGCGGAAATCCACATCGCGTGCCAAACATGCACGCACGGATGTCGAACCAAACGTTTCAAGACGGGTGCGCAAGACTTGTTCCGCCTGATGAAGTTGTTTGCAGGCCGCGAGAAACCTTACGCGCAACTGGCGCATTGAATCGGCAGCCTCGAGCAAACGGTCTGTCCAAGGCAGGCGGCTTACGGTCGTCACATAAACATTTGCCCTTGCCCTAAAAAGCACGGCCTCACGATGCGCGATTGCCCAAACGTATTGGTATATTCTGGAGAGCACTAACAAATCAAACGGGAAATCAGCGAGTCGTTCCTCGGGAACGAAAAGACTCGTCGTGTTTAGTAATACCAAGGCTCCGGGGTCGAAGGGTGCACAATACAAAGCTGGTGCAATACGGTGAAATGCATACCCTCGTTGCGGCAAAATATCCGCATACCTCCAAATGCTAGAGTCGTCCATTCTCGAAACGTCGATCTTCGTTTCAATCGGCGCGCCTGCAATTTCACAAGCAGTGATGTTCTCGCCCTTGAAGACTGGAAGACCTCCTTTTTCCAAGTGGTGTTTCTTTCCTCGAAAGGCAGCGCCCATTCGAATCATTGATTCCTTTTGCCAACGCAGATCATCGGGCTCCGTTGGTTGCGTCAGCGCCCACTTTACAATGCGTTGTTTCTTGTTTTTGCCAACCCAATAACTTAGCGCGATGTCTCCGAAAGTCTGCCCTTCAAAGCGATCGAGAATGCTCTTGCGCTCAGGCGTTAAACGCGTGAGCCAGCGCCCATCAGGACTGAAAAGATCAGAATAGGGCAACTCGCCTACCGGTGCGTCATCGAGATTAAATTGAACGTGAACTTCAGTGCCTTGAGTGAATGTGGCGCACCGCTCGTCGGCCACTCGCAAGCGGACTGTATCTCCGGGTCTCGAAGGTCGGCGCTCCGCGAGCAGAATCATGCAGACTACATCCGCCCCAAAAAGTTGGGGGCTGATCAGCTCAAGATCAACAATCTCACGAACGGTCCAGCGACCCGTCAGTGGGCGGAACAACTTCCGCAAAGGCTCGCTGTCGTTGTTGTCGCATACGGAGAGCGGAATCACGAAGCCAAGGCGACCAGCCGGACGACCATCATCACCATTGTGATTCAGCCAATGGTCGAGAGACTTGTAGAGGAATAAATTGCATAAATTGGTTTTTGCGGAAAAATCATCGTTAAAGTAAGCCACGGCCAAGGGATCAAGTGCCACGGTCTGTCGGGCCGGACGAACGTAAGGTGGATTGCCTACGACGGCATCGTAGCCGTATCTGTCGATAAGAGCGAACTCGTCCATTTCCCCCTCAAAAAGTTCGCTTAGCTCCTGGGGAGCATGCAGCGAATCATGTCCTCCTGTAACCGAAGGTTCCGGGAATCCTTGCTCCTGCAACTGCTCGCGATAGGCAAAGAGGTGCCAGAGGAGTTGGAGTTGCGCAATTGTTGCCGAGAACGAATTGAGATCATTACCCCGGACATTGGCCAGAGTTGCCTTCACTTCGTCCCAAGTCGCGGCACCACGATTTGCCAAGTCTCCTATCATCACTTTCCATGCCTCGATCAGGAACGTTCCGAGGCCGCAAGCGGGATCGAGCACGCGGTCATCAGGCTTCAGGTGGAGATGGCGAACGATGAACCGAGCGACTTCAGGCGGCGTGTAGTGTTCACCGTATTCTTTGCGTTGGGTGTTGTCGAGGAACTGTCCATAAACGCCGCTGAGCACGTCCTGCTCAACAGTCGAGAAATCAAAACGGGAGAGATAGAAAAGCGATCGCTCGATGGCATCGGAAAGATGTGGGTCTGCGCACGTAAGCACCCAGTCGAGATTCCCCTCCTCGAAAAATGCGGCGGCAAGGTGCGCCGCTGCTCCGTAACTCTCTCGCAGAAACCAAGCATAGCTGGACTTGTAGTGTTTGCGCCATGTCTGGAATGCTGCAACTCCTCCGTTGCACAGATAGCGCTTCTCCCCGAAGAACCCGTGATCTTCAAAAAAGCGCAGCATCAGGCAGCGAGCGATGAGGAGGCTGGCCGTTTCGGAAGCCAGAAGCGTTATCGCTTTTGCCCTTTTTTCCACTGGTGTGTCGCCTTTCGCGCGTTCCTCGTATTCGGCGAGGGTGAAACAGCCAAGGCGCGCAGCAGCCGGATTGTCGCGCACCGCCCGCCGGAATACGGCGAGCGCTTCGCGATGCCGCACCACTGCCTCTCGCGTCGGCAGTTCATTGGAGATGAGGCGGAATGGATCAAGGTGGAACTCTCGCATTCCGAATTCGCTCGCGAAGTCATCGCGCAGATTTCGTATTTCGATGGCACGCTGCGCAAGGGTTTCAAGTGCGCGCCGACTGGCCAGGTTCAGCAAGTTCGCCGCGCTGCGAAGTGCGAGGTAGAACTCGGCTCGCGCCTCAACCAACTCCGTCTCTTTGAGCACCAAGTCGGTATTCGGGCGGTTGCTGAGCTTCACCTCGGCAATGGGCGATTCATCGCCACGCCGGAACGCCTCAAGGCGTGGATTCGACGCGGAGTGCTCTGCATGGATTTCACCGCACGCATTGCGGAATTCCACTTCACTGGTATTCGCCCAACGCAAGACAATGTCGTTGCTTGAAGCATATCGTGCCGATCTGGATGTGACCGCTCGTAAAACAAAGCACTCCGGATCGATCATTACAAACCATGCGGTATCGAGTCCGATGTATTTCGCCTTCTCCTGGAAGACTCTGGCACGGCTTTTTTCTTTGAAAAAGACGCCTGATTCGTCCTTGACCTCGACAACAAGCCAGCGGGTCGGGGGGTTGTCTGGAATGCCGCTTGGAGCGAGAGCGCACAAGTCGGGAATGCCGCCGGCTTGGTCAGCAGTGTCCACCAACAGATCAGTGGGTCGATAGCCCAGAACGCCGACAAACAGATCCCTGATATACGGATACAGATTGCGCTCCTGCCCCCGCTGACAGCCTGTAATCGCTAAAACAATATCGGCGTAGGACGATAGACGGCGAGATCTTGCTTTTCGCGGTGCGGGCATGATGACGGAAAGTGTCAGTCTAAGACCGAAGGGACAAGAAAATATGAGTGCCGCTTCAGCGGTCACTGGCTTCCTCCCGATCCCGCCGCGCCGTCATGTTGCTTGAGTCCATGAACTTCACGACTGGTCGGCGCCGCCTGCGTGCTGCATGAAACGGTGAAAAACCAGCGGCTGGGGTGAAGCCGGGAGACTGGCCAAATTGAAGCACATGCGTGAATCCTCTTAACTATTCAAAATATTGAGTTAGATTTCCGCTGTGACGAACATCGGTCAGACCCTGTCGTTCTCCCTCCATGATGAAGTGGATGGACG
>JBBQRY010000128.1:0-6064 GCA_038214335.1 Chthoniobacterales bacterium | reverse complement strand
TCACGGCAGAGATTGACATCATTCCGTCATCAATGTATGATCAGCACCATGACGCGCACACAAATTCAATTTCCAGATCCGCTTTACCAGCGATTGAAGGACATAGCCGCCCAGCAGGATTGGTCCTTGGCGGAGGTGATGCGAAAAGCGGCAGAGCATTTTGTCACCCGCTTTCCGGCCGCCGACCAAACGGCTGCTGATTGGAGTTTTCCTACGCTTGAGTGTGGCGGGGATTTCCTTTGTGACCCGTCTGTCCGCGCTGAAGTGGATGCCATCCTCCATCGCTCGGACGTATGATTCTGTCCGCCGACACCAATCTTTTCCTCTACGCTGCGAATCCAGAATCAGGGCATCATAAGGCGGCGCAGCACTTTTTTTCAGAGCAGGCCTCCGGACAAAATCGTTTCGTGACATGCGAGTTGGTCTTCGTGGAAATTTACATGCAATTGCGCAACCCCGCAGTGTTCAGAAAAATTCACACGGCGCGTGAAGCCGCAAGATTTTGTGCCATGCTGCGCACGCATCCGCACTGGGAAAATGTGGACTATGAGCCTGAAGTTGCTCCGGCACTCTGGGAATGGGCTGAGAAGACCCACGCCGGATTCCGACAGATCATTGACGCCCGTCTGGCCCTCACCCTTCGCCATCACGGAGTGACACATTTTGCCACAGCGAATGACAAAAATTTTGCAGAGTTCGGATTCGAGCGGGTTTGGAATCCCCTCAAGCTAGAAAAGGCAGTTTTAACCACGGATTACACGGATAGCACTGATGTGGAATGAGTTGGAACACAAGACCTATTCACCCGCAAGGTGAATCGCAAAGCGCAGAAAGATTGTCATAACTGTCTCTATCCGTGCTATCTGTGTAATCCGTGGTCAATTCTTCTGCGGTATTTAGGCTCAAACCTCGGGCCAAAGCGTAAGCGGGGCCGTCAGGAAGGGCGCATGCCCGAAATGTGCAACCACTGACCGTCCGAGGGAATGGGACAGTCCCGGTCTCCAGATCACTCCGCGCTTGTTTCAGGAACGGCGTCGGGAACGGCGTCGAGGAGGAAGTCAAAGTCCTTCGAGGTGAGGCCGGAAGGACCGCCAGTGTGGGTGCCTTTTTCGACGACTTCGGTGAAGAGGAGTTGCTTCTGGTGTTTGAGCGTCATCATTTTTTCTTCCACGGTGTGGCGCATGAGCAGGCGTTGGACGAAGACGCCCTTGGTCTGGCCGATCCGGTGGGCGCGATCGCTGGCTTGGTTTTCGACGGCGGGATTCCACCAAGGATCGAGGTGGAAGACATAGCTGGCGCGCGTGAGGGTGAGCCCGGTTCCGCCGGTTTTCAGGCTGATGAGGAAGATCCCGGGCGCGTCCCCGGACTGGAAAGATTCGATGAGTTCCTTGCGCTTGGCACGGGGGGTTGAGCCGTCGAGACGGAGGTAGGCGAGTCCTGCGGCATCAAGGGCTTTGCCGGTGAGGTCGAGCGCCCCAAGGAATTGCGAGAAAACCAGCGCGGCATGGCCTTCGTCTGCCAGTTCAGCAAGCTGCTCGACCAAAGCAGAAATTTTTGGCGAGTCGCCGTCGAAGTCCGGCGACAGGAGCCGGGGCGAGATACACACCTGGCGCAGACGCATCAGGGCCGTGAGCGCCACCAGTCCGGCCTGCTGTCCCGGACGGTCGTGGAAAGCGGCGCGGACTTCCTCGCGAACCTCAGCGACCGTGCGCGTGTAGCATTCGCGCTGGGCGTCGGAGAGCGACAGGTAGGAATCGGACTCCGTTTTCGGTGGCAGCTCGGAGAGGATTTTTGCTTTCGTGCGCCGGAGCAGGAACGGGCGCACGCGGTCGAGCACGGGTTTACCTGCCTCCCAATTCTCGATAAAAGCCTGTCGGCTTCCGAAGATCCCGGGCAGCGCCATTTCCATGATGCTGTGGAACTCGCCGACATGGTTCTCAAGCGGCGTGCCCGTGAGGCAAAGGCGGAACCTTGCCTTCAACCGCTCAGCAGCCCGGGTGCGGGCCGCGGCAAAGTTTTTGAGGGCTTGGGCCTCATCAAAGACGATCACATCGAAGGGGATCTCCGCGAGCGTTTCGACATCCCGCCGCACGCGTTCATAGGTGGTGAGGACGACATCCGCGGTATCGATCTCTGCGCGGTTCTGCGGCCCGAGATACTCGTGCACCACGAGTTCGGGGGCAAACCGCTGGAGTTCGTTCTGCCAGTTGAAGAGGAGGGTCGGAGGCAGCACGACAAGGTGTGGAAGGCGGCGCTCACGCGGCAGAAGTCCACGACAAAGTGCCGCCAACAAGGCAATCGCCTGAAGGGTTTTGCCGAGCCCCATATCATCCGCAAGGCAGGCACCGAACCGATGCGCGTAGAGAAAGCAAAGCCAGTCATACCCTTGGTGCTGGTAGTCGCGGAGCACGCCCTCGAGGTTGGGCGGAAGCGGATGCCGGGGAATGCTCTCGAAGGATTGCAAGGAATCCAACACGGCGGCATCCTCCGCCGGCAACTCGCAGGCAACGCCATCGCCGCGCAGAGCGAGCCAGTCGAAAAGCCCGAGTCGCGGCACCCGGCGTTCGTCTCCCATGAGCCCAGCCATCCGGCCCAGCAATGCAAGCGATTCGGAATCAAACGAAACCAGCGTTCCGTCTTCGTCCACATGGTGTCCGCTCCGCAGCACCTGCTCCCATTGGGATGTCGGAATCGCGAGTGCGCCGGCACGGGCTTCGGGATGCAACTCAAACCAATCGATCTCACCCGTGGCAAGGATTCTGACCGAGAGGCGCAGGGATTCGAGCCGGGTGGAGCGGTCATTGACGCGCAGCTCAACTCCGCCAGCCTCGCAGGTCGCGACGAGGGCCGGGAGTCCTCCAAAAAACCGGAGGGCATCGACCTCGAAAGAACCCCCTTTTACTCGCAGCGGATCCTCTCCGGGAAAGGCCCCAACAAAGGCCGCAAATCCGCTCGTCAGCGCCCGACCTGCCCCAGTGGCTGAAACCCATGCACCCGCATTTTCCCCGGTTGCCAGATGTGGCCCGTCCAGTGCCGTCCATTTCGCAATGACCTGCCGCAGGCACCTGCCGGCATCCTCCCCATGCATGGCGCGGCTGGTGAAGGCCGGATCGGATTCCGCCTCCGCCACCAGAGCCGGAAGCGAATCCGCCGCCATGCCGCGTGCCAAGAAATCCGCCAGCCGTCGGCGGCGTCCGGCTCCGCTCACCAGCAACGCAAACGGTCCGTCGAGGAACAACTCCTCCAAGGCGCGAAGGAAGGTCGGAGCAGCCGGGAGGTCGTGTCCGGAATCCGACTTCACCCGCAGACTGACCAGCACCCGCGCCCCCTCGGCAACGGCATGAAGAGCTGGCCGACATCCCGTGACGCTCGGCGCGCCAGCCATTCCTGCAACCCCCTCAAGAAAGCAATTTTTTTCCACCTTCTCCGGGAAAGCCATCCAGAATTGGCCGGTCGGAATCCGCACCTCTCCCACCACCGTCGTGGCGGGCGCGACGGATCGAAGCTCCCGCCATGCCGCCGTGGCATCCACCCAGACAAAAGTGTTGGTCTCCGGAACAAAGGCGAGTTGGTGCCCCAGATCAATGAATCCGCTGATCGGTTTTTCATCCGCCCCCACCAGTGTGCGCTCGATCACCACCTCGCCGGGCAGGTGTTGAATCCGGGTCATGGCACGCATCGCATCGCTCCGCGCACCGGAAACAACTTCCGTGTGCCCGACGGTGCGAAGTTCAATGTCCAACTCCGGTTTCGTTGCGATCCAGCGGCAAAATCCTTCCGCCACAAGTTCCGGCTCGCGCTGCTGCCAAACCAGCCAATCCATTCCCTTGGGCGGACCCATGATCCGCCATGAGGACTCCCGTTTGCCGGTGTCGTAATCGAATTCACAGGGCTGTCCCGGGGCCGAACACGTCAGCATCACTTTCGGACGCGCTGCTTCCATTTCCGGCGCACGAAGTTCTTCCCGAAACCGCTCAACCCTCTGCTCCGAAAGATTCGTCGTGTGCCACTTCGAGCCATGCAGCACCCGCATGATCGTCATCAGAGCGGCCAGCACATGATGCGAGATGTGTGCGTCCGACGGTTGTGCGGAGGTGACGAGTTGGCCAGATTCCGACATGAACAAAATCCGAGGATTCCCCTCCATCCGCAGCCGCGCCTCCAGCAGACGTCCGCTCTGTCCCCACCGGAAAGACTCCACGCACCCCTCTGCAAACAACTTGGCTGCGGCCGTGATTTCCTTTGGACGCCCCATCGCAAAAATGGCATTTGGTTTCAGCGCCAGCAGCGTGTCGAGCAAAGGAAGATGGGAGTGATTGGCGGACATAAATACGAAGGATCAGAACAGGTGCGGACGAACCTCCTGCTAGAAACGGCCTTTATGATCGGCTTCGCGCATGACCTCAAGGCGAAGTTTTCCCCGACAGCCGAACTTTTCCCCGCCTTGCTGAATTCTGACGTTTCGTATCCCAAGCGGAAAACGATTGAGAGATGAAGGCAGGCAGCCTACATTAGCATTTATGTCTCTGACACGCATTATGGTGCTCTTCCTTCTGGCCTCGGGATTTATCCCGGTCTTGCAAGGGGAGGACTCGGCCAAGCCGAGGGAAGGATTCTTTCGCAGGGAGCTTCGGAATGTTCTGGGTATTGATGCGGTGCGACGAGAGTTCGTCTTCGGGCGCGCGGTGGATCGTGATCTGCGCTTGGATATGTACTACCCGAGGGCTGCGCCGCCGCCGGGGGGTTATCCGCTGATCCTTTGGATTCATGGCGGAGGCTGGATTCTGGGCAGCAAACGTCAGGATGTTTTCGTCCGCCACTTTCCCCGTTACGGGTACGCAGTGGCCAGTGTCGAATACCATCTGGCTACCAGTGAGCCATTCCCGGCGCAGATTCGTGACGTACGCACAGCCGCGTGGTGGCTGTGGAAGAATGCGAGGGAACTCGAAATCAATCCGAGCCGCATGATGGTGGCAGGACAATCCGCAGGCGGGCATCTGGCGCTTCTGCTCGCATTCACGCAAGGAGAACATCTGAAGGGTTGGGGTCCCGTTGTTCCGCACGGCACCATGCGCGCCGTAGCGGCCCTTTATCCGCCGACCGATCTCCTGCGACTGGTTCCACCCAAGGAGCGCGACAATCCGATCCATCCCGTCGCGCTCTTGCTGGGGGGTGAGGTGAACAAACGCATTCCGCTAGCCCGTGAAGCGAGTCCGGTTTCCCATGTCAGTGCTGATGATCCCCCAACCTTGCTTTTTCACGGCGCGGAGGATCCCCTCGTGCCGGTGGAACAAAGTCAGAGGCTTGATCGCATTCTCAAATCCCGCGGCGTGCCCTCGCGCTTGCTGGTCATTGAAGGAGGCCACGCCTTTTCGCTCTACCCCGGCCGGGTGAAGGATATTCTGGCGTTTCTCAATTCGGTGCCGTCCTTAAAAGGGAGCGCCGGCTTCCCCGGCGCACACCTAGAAAAAGCAGTGGGAACCACGGATTACGGAAAACACTGATATGGAAATATTTGGAACACAATCCCTGTTCACCCAAATGGGCGCGGACAAAGTCGTCGGCTCCACGGACGATGAGCAGATGGAAGCGGCCGCCGGGTCGCTCGACATGGACACCCTCCGCAACCACGACGCCGTTCAAAGCGACGACGCCACAAAACTCGAAGTCCCCGTTCGCGTCTAAAGGAGTTGAAGCGTGTTTCGAACATCTGGATCCGGCAAAGGTTTCCGCAACTCAGCAAAGTTTTCATGGCAGGCGGGATACGGAGCTTTCTCCGTAAGTTTTTCCAATTTGCATTCCGTTCGCTCCTCCATCGGAATGCAGG
This sequence comes from Chthoniobacterales bacterium, assembly GCA_038214335.1. Taxonomy (GTDB): domain Bacteria; phylum Verrucomicrobiota; class Verrucomicrobiia; order Chthoniobacterales; family Terrimicrobiaceae; genus QYQL01. The sequence continues at coordinate 237 of JBBQRY010000128.1, read as the reverse complement.
CGGAACATCCTGCCAAAATTTCGTTTCAAGATGAGTTCCGCCATTTTTTGGAGAACCATGGATTGGACTACGATGAAGCTTTCGTATGGGACTGATGGGGCGCATCTCTGAAAAGTGCAATCGGCGATGGAAGGTCAGGGAGCATAGGCGTCCCGCCTGTGGGGAGTGGAGACTCCGCAGACCATAGCCAGTCACCAAACAGGCGAGACGCCTGTTCTCCCTGTTTGCACTTTTCGG
>JBBQRY010000127.1:0-6066 GCA_038214335.1 Chthoniobacterales bacterium | reverse complement strand
GCCATGCGCGATGCCATGAATGCTGCCGATCCCGGGCTGGCCGAGGCCGTCAAAGCCGGCATGGGTGACCGGATGAAGCGCCATGACAAAGAGGGAAAGCATCCCCGCTTCGCCAAGCTCAATGAGGCGGATCGTGCAAAGATCATGGCCGCCCGCGAAAAAGCGATGCAGGATCCTGCGGTCCAAGCCGCCGATGAATTGCGCAAAAAGGCGGGAACCCCGGAGGAACGCCGAGCCGCGATGGAGCAATTCCGCAAAGCCATGCGTGCCGCGATGCTCAAGACCGACCCTTCCCTTGCTCCGATCCTTGACGAAATGAAACCGCCGAAACCGCGTGGAGAAAACCAAGAGCCGGACCGGAAAGCGGAAGAGCAGTAGCTTATTTACGAATCCGCCACTTTCCGTCTCCGACGCTGAGCACTTGGATGCGGACCGGGCAAAGCCCCTGCTCATGGAAGCCGAGTTTTTTCGCGACGCCAGTCGTGACATCTAGCGAGCGATTGCCGATGAACGGTCCCCGATCATTCACGCGCACCACGGTGGAACGTCCGTTCCGAAGATTGGTGACCCGGATTTTGCAAGGCAGGGGGAGGGTTTTATGGGCGGCAGATTGAGACCAGGAATACTGTTTTTCTCCGATGGCGGTTTTTCCTGCGAAGATCACCAGGAAGCTTTCGTCATAGTGCGAGGCGGTGCCGTCTTCGACGTAGCCAATCGCCTCGCGGGGAGACATCGGCGTGTAATGCACCCCGTGCACGGTATAAGGCCGGTATTTGTATCCGCGGTAGGTCGAACCGCAGGAAGTCAATAGAAGGGCAGTCAGAGCTAGGGCGAGAATCCTCATCACGCGGGGGATTTTTCCGTTTTGTGCCGCGCCTGTCACCTGCTAATCTCCATCTCCATGCGTATTCTTTCCGGCATCCAACCTTCAGGCACCCCGCATCTGGGGAACTATTTCGGCATGATGAAGCCCGCCATCGAGCTTCAAGAACGCGGAGAGGCGTTTTACTTTATTGCCGACCTCCACGCGCTGACCACCGTGCAAAATGCCGCCGCCCTGCGAGCGAACTCGCACCAGCTCGCCGTCGATTTTCTCGCCTGCGGCCTCGACCCCGCCCGCTCGGTTTTTTTCCGTCAGTCCGATGTGCCGAACGTCACTGAGCTAACGTGGATCCTCAGCACCGTCACGCCGATGGGCCTGCTCGAGCGGTGCCATTCGTTCAAAGACAAAACCGCCCGCGGGTTCGCGGCCTCCCATGGGCTTTTTGCCTACCCCGTGCTCATGGCGGCGGACATCCTCCTCTACGACAGCGACCTCGTGCCCGTTGGACGCGATCAGAAACAGCACCTCGAAGTCACCCGCGACATCGCCGTGAAAATGAACGAAACCTACGGGAATGTCTTCAAACTTCCCGAGCCCAGCATTCGCGAAGACGCCGCCATTGTTCCCGGACTCGATGGCACAAAAATGAGCAAGAGCTACGGGAATACGATTGAGATTTTTGCTCCAGAAAATGTTTTGAAGAAAAAGGTGATGGGGATCAAGACCGATTCGACGCCGGTCGAAGCCCCAAAGCCGGTGGAGAATTCCTCGATCCTTGGTCTTTACAAGCTGGTTGCCAGCGAATCCGATTACGCTGCCATGGAGGCGGATTTTCGGAATGGTGGCGTCGGCTATGGCGACCTCAAAAAACGACTCTTCGGCGGCATTTGGGAATATTTCGCAGTCCACCGCACCCGCCGTCAGGAAATCCTCGACGACCCGGAGTTTGTGGACGAGGTCCTCAAAACCGGCGGCACGAAAGCCCGTGCCGCTGCGGACAAAGTGATGGATCGCGTGCGTCGGGCGGTCGGGTTGTAAGGCGTCGTCGGTGACACCCTCAGCCAAACAGCGATACCCAGTCTGAAGCTGCCGCCTCGCGCAGGCGCGCCTTCGGCTGCGAAAAACCTTGCCGGGGATTTCCCGGTGCCGCTACGGTTCGCAGATGAAAATTCTGGTGACCGGCGGAGCCGGATTTATCGGCTCCCATGTCTGTCGTCGTCTCGTCTCGGACGGGCACGAGGTGACGCTCATGGACGAGTTCAACGACTACTACGATCCTGCCATCAAGCGCGCCAATGTCGCTGCGATGCAAGGAACCGTGCAGGTCGTGGAGGGGGATATCCGGGACCGTGAGGCCGTCACCCGCGTCTTCGCAGAGGGCGGATTCGCAGCGGTGATCCACATTGCCGCACGAGCGGGCGTCCGGCCCTCGGTGAAAGATCCACAGCTTTACATCGACACCAACATCACTGGCACACACAACCTTCTCGAGGCATCCCGCCAACATCGCGTGAAGCGATTTGTTTTTGCTTCGAGTTCCTCGGTCTATGGGCTCTCGAAAGTCGTGCCCTTCCGCGAAGACCTTGCCCTTCCCCAAACCCTGAGTCCCTATGCTGCGACAAAACTCGCGGGCGAGCACCTCTGCGGGAATTACTCCCATCTCTTCGGGCTTCGCGTCGTTTGCCTCCGGTTTTTTACCGTTTATGGTCCAGGCCAACGTCCGGATTTGGCGATTCATAAATTCACCGACGCCATCCACAAAGGCCAGGCGATCCCGCAATACGGCGACGGATCCAGCCGACGGGATTACACGTATATTGACGACATCGTCCAGGGGGTGATGGGGGCGGTGGATTACGAAGGCCCGCTCTTTGATATTTTCAATCTGGGAGAAAACCAGACGATCACGCTCAGTGAGCTGATCCGCGAAATCGAGAAAGGTCTCGGCAAGTCCGCCATCATCGAATACCTCCCCGAACAACAGGGTGACATGCCGCTCACCTCTGCGGATATTTCCAAAGCCCGCGCGTTGCTCGGCTATGCCCCGAAGACGAAAATTGCCGAAGGAATTCCAAAATTTATCGAGTGGTATCTGAAAAAATGACCGCTTCCGACATCGCCCGCGAACTGGTCCGCATCCCCAGCGTCAACCCCGATGGCGATCCCGGCACCCCGCATACCGGCGAAGCAGCCTGCGCGGAATGGGTCGCCGGATTTTTGGATTCCGCCGGTGCGAAATGCGAGCTGCGGGAGGTCCTGCCCGGCCGCCCGAACGTGATCGGACGCTTCCCCTCTGACCGCCCCGGAAAACCCCGAATCCTTTTTGCGCCGCACACCGATACCGTGAGTGTCGTGGGGATGACGATCGACCCGTTTGGCGGCGAGATCCGCAAGGGACGGCTCTACGGGCGCGGTGCCACGGACACCAAAGGTCCCATGGCGGCGATGTTGTGGGCACTGCGCGAAGCGAGAGATCTCCTGCCGACGCTGCCCTATGAAATCTGGTTTGCCGGACTCGTCGGCGAGGAAGCCGGCCAGCACGGGGCCAAGGCGCTGGCCTCCGAAGAAGAATTTGCCTTTGTGATCGCCGGTGAGCCGACCGACCTCGATATCGTCCACACGCACAAAGGCTCCGCATGGGTCACGCTGGAAACGCGCGGCGTCGCCGTGCATGCCTCGAAACCCGAAGCCGGAGAAAATGCCATCTACAAAATGTGCGAGGCCATTGCCGCCGTGCGCGAAGACCTCATTCCCGCCCTCTCGCAACTCCGCGATCCGGTGCTCGGACATTCCACCGCCAGCGTCGGCACGATCAGCGGCGGGTCCAAAGTCAACATCGTCCCAGACTCCTGTTGCGTCGTTATGGACATGCGCACCATTCCTGGACAGGACATCGCACCCGTCAGCGAAATCCTCCTCGCCCGAGTGCCGGATCTTGCGATCACGATCCGATCCTCGCAGCCCCTCTTCACGGACCCCTCCCATCCCCTCATCCGCCTGCTCTGCGCCGGCGGATCGAAGCCCGTCGGTGCCCCGTGGTTCTGCGACGCCGCCGTCTTTGCAACCAAAGGATGTCCGTCCGTTGCCGCCGGCCCCGGCTCCATTGCCCAAGCCCATACCTGCGACGAATTCATTGCGCTCGAAGACCTCGAAGCCGGCGGGCACTTCTTCCGCGCTTTTCTCAAAAACTTGAGCCGTTGAAGAAAGAGGAATATGCCGAGAGCGATTGACCTCCTGCCGCCGTCAGAATGCAACTTCCTTCCGATCAGTCGAATATATTGTTTTTATTCGCGTTCATTCAGGTGACTCGCGGGCGCATCGGCTTTTTCTCGGTTGAAACTTTGCATTCGGCAAAAATGCCGCTTGCCATGCCTCGCCCGGCGTGAGAGTCTCAAACCTCTTAAATTACTAAAAACAATGGCAAAGGCAGAACAAGCAGAGATCGATATTCTTCGACTTCACGAAAAAGACACTGGCAGTGCGGACGTTCAGATCGCGCTCCTCACCAAGCGCATCAACGAACTCACCGGGCATCTGAAAGCCAACGCGAAGGACCACTCTTCCCGCCGCGGACTGCTCAAGCTCGTCGCCACCCGGCGACGACTTCTCGACTACCTCAAGCGGACGGCTACCGAACGCTATCAGTCGGTTCTCGAGAAACTTCAACTGCGCAAGTAGCGCAAAAATCCACCACGAAAAGCCCCGGGCCTCCGCCAGGGGCTTTTTCGTTCTTCCCCGACGGCAATCCGCCGTCGCAACACGTCGTTATATTATATGTCACACACCGTTCACGCCCAGGTTGGGCAATCACAAATCAGTATTGAATCCGGCAAACTTGCCAAACTCGCCGATGGTGCCGTCACCGTCCGCTGCGGCGAGACCATCGTCCTCGTCACCGCCGTCTCGGCCACCACGATCAAAGAAGGGCAGGATTTTTTCCCGCTCACCGTTGAATACAAAGAAAAAGCCGCTGCTGTGGGCAAGTTCCCTGGCGGGTATTTCAAGCGCGAGGGCCGTCCCTCGGAGAAGGAAATTCTCGTTTGTCGGATGACCGACCGACCGCTTCGTCCGCTCTTCCCAAATGGCTACCTCTACGACACTCAGGTCATCACGCTCCTCCTGAGCGCCGATGGGCAGAATGATCCCGACATCCTCTCGATCAACGGAGCCTCGGCCGCCCTCGCGGTTTCGGATATTCCGTTTGCCGGACCCATCGGGGCCGTGCGTGTCGGTCGTGTCAATGGCACGTTCGTTGCCAACCCGACCCACGAAGAACGCGCCAACAGCGACGTGGATATGATCTACGTCGGCGACGGCGAGAAGGTCATCATGATCGAAGGGGCCTCCGACGAACTGCCTGAGAACGACTTCCTTGCCGCGCTCGATTTTGCTCGCGACAATGTGAAGCTCCTCGTTGCCGCACAGCGCGAACTCGCTGAAAAAGTTGGCAAGACAAAGCGTATCGTCCCGCTCTTCCAAGTCGATGACGCGATCACCGAGATCGCTTATCACGTTGCTGGAGACCGCATTGAGTCTGCGATCTACACGCATGGCAAAGTTGCCCGCAGCAAAGCCGTCAATGCCCTCCGCAAAGAAGTCGATGCCGCCGTGTTGGAGAAATTTCCTGCGGCCTCGAAATTCGAGATCAGCCAAGCCTTCGACAACCTTCAGAAAAAGGCCTTCCGCATCAGCATCCTCGACCGCCAGCAACGCTGCGACGGACGTGGTCTGCACGACCTCCGCGCGCTTTCCGGTGAGACCGGGCTTCTGCCCCGCTCGCACGGCTCCGCGCTCTTCGCACGTGGCGAGACCCAAGCGCTCGGCATCACGACGCTCGCTCCGGCGGACGAAGCCCAGAACATCGACGCCTACGGTGGCGGTGTGGATACCAAACGCTTCATCCTGCATTACAACTTCCCGCCGTTCAGCGTGGGAGAGACCGGAAGATTTGGTGGCCAGAACCGCCGCGAAATCGGCCATGGCGCGCTCGCCGAGCGTTCCATCGCCCCCGTGATTCCTTCGGAAAAAGACTTCCCGTATGCGGTCCGCGTGTCCAGCGAAGTCATGGAGTCGAACGGCTCGACCTCGATGGCCACCGTCTGTGCCGGCGTGCTTTCGCTCATGGACGCAGGCGTTCCGCTCAAGCGACCAGTCGCCGGAATTTCCGTCGGCCTTGTCACGGAATACGAAGGCGAGACCCTCAAGCGCTACACCACGCTCACCGACATCATCGGCAGCGAGGA
>JBBQRY010000126.1:0-6091 GCA_038214335.1 Chthoniobacterales bacterium | reverse complement strand
CCCCGAAGCATCCTTGCGCGCAAAAGCAGGTGCCTCCTCAAACCGCTCGGAAGAACCAGCATAGACTGCCGTGAGAGTAGGCGCAATGATTCGGAACGGCGGCATGATCGGAGGGATGGATTTGGAGGCTGTGGAAGCTGGCGGGGATGCCACGTTTGACCGAGAGCGTCGGACGCGGTCTCTCAGATTTCTACGGCGGGATCAACGGTAACGGACGGGACAGGTATTCTTGGGGTGATGAGGACTTTGTCGATGCGCTGGCGGTCCATGTCGATGATTTCGAACTCGAAGTTATCCCATAAGATTTTCTCCCCCTCGCGCGGGATGTGGCCAATCCGGAACAGGATGAATCCGCCGAGCGTCGAGAACCGGTTTTCATTTTCTCCGGGCAGATCGTATTCGATTCCGAGGCTGGATTTTGTCTCGTCGATGTCGAGCATGGCATCGATGAGCCATGTGCCATCCGAGCGAAGGATGGCTTTCGGGTCATGCCGTTGTTCGCGTTCGGGCAGGTTGCCGACAATGGCCATCATCACGTCATTTAAGGTCACGAGCCCTTGGAGACCGCCAAATTCATCGACCACGAGCGCAATGTGCTTGCCGGATTTTTTGAACGACTCGATGAGCTGTCCGGCGGGCATGGCGGTGGGAACGTAGAGGGGAAGAGTCACGAGGGCGCGGAGTTCGACACGCCCGGCGAGCGAGAGATTCGCCCAGAGCGACTTCACTGAGACCATGCCGATGACGTTGTCGCGGGTTTCCTGATAGACGGGAAAATGCGAGTGACCGCTCCCGGCGATGCGTCGCCAATTTTCTTCGTCGGTATCATCCAGCGAGAGCCAGATCATGCGGGCGCGCGGGGTCATGAGGTCGCCGGCATGTTGCTCGTCGAGTTCAAAAACCCCTGCGACCATGTCTTTCTCGGCCTTTTTGAAAATCCCGGCACTGAGGCCCTCGTCAATGAGGATGCGGACTTCCTCTTCGGAGACCGCGCTGTGATTCGCCTTGCCCACGCCGAGCAGGGACATGAGGAAATCGCTCGAATGGCTGAGGAGGTTCACGACGGGTGAAGAGAAGGTGGCGAGGGTGTTCATCGGCCGTGCAAGTGCTGCGGCGAGAGTTTCCGGATGCAGCAGCGCGAGTCGCTTGGGCACCAGTTCACCAATGATCACCGAGAAATACGTGATGATCACCACGACAACGAAGAGCGCGACGTAATGGGCCACCGCTATTTCGATTCCGGGGATCTTTGTGATCTGGGCAGCCAGCTTTTCCGCAATGCGGGCACCGCCGAAGGCACCTGCCAGCGTGCCCACTAGAGTGATCCCAACCTGGACGGTGGAAAGAAATTTGCCCGGGGACTGAGCCAGGTCGTGTGCGAGGCGGGCACCGGCATCGCCGGCGTCGCCGAGGGCTTTGAGCTTGGCTTTGCGAGAGGCGACGAGCGCAATTTCGGCCATGGCAAATACGCCATTGGCAAGAAGGAGGAGAAAGATGAAGAGAATTTCCAAAGTCATTTCGGACACAAGATTTGAGGTGGGGGTATCGTATCGGACGTTGCGCCTGACCGCAAACGGAACCTCGGATTTTTGGAAATCTGAGAAATCCGAGATTTGGATTGCTCCGCTGCGGATTCTCTGCGTTCAATGGCGATAGCAAGCAATATGAAGACTTCTTCCATGATCGTCGTTGGCTGCGCATTTGTCGTGGGCCTGGTAGCCTGTCAGGAAACCCAGACCAAACCCTCCAAGGGGCGCAATCGATTCGGATATCAAGGATCGGAGGATCCGAACTCTACAAAGTTCGCGACTCCGACTCCGACGCCGGATCCCTATGCCACTCCCACCCCCCCTCCAGAGGATGTGGCCACCGTCACGACCACCATGCCAAGCCCGACCCCGGCGACGGCGGCCCCCACACGGGAAATGTCCTATGGCACTCCGGTACCCGGCAAACCAGGTTTCGTGACCAGTCCGCACATGCCCTACGCTGGCTATGTGGATGTGCGGGGATACCCTCCCGGCACCGAGGTGAAATGCCCGTATTCGGGTAAGATATTCCTTGTTCCCTGAGCCGCACGGTCGCGATTCTTGGACCCGGTCTCATCGGCGGGTCGTTGGCGTTGGCACTCCAGCGTGAAAATTCTCCATGGCGCGTTTCGCTGTGGACGCGACGGGAGACCTCCCTGCCCGGCATTGCCCAAACCCTTCCGGGCTGTCGCGCCACGTGTCACCTTGGTGATGCCGTTGAGGGCGCGGATCTCGTCGTCGTCTGCACCTCGCCACGCGCCATTGAGGAATCCGGCCCGGTTCTTGCCAAGCTGATTTCGTCCTCCACGGTGGTCACCGATGCGGGGAGTGTAAAAGAGCGGATTGTCGCGTCGATGGAGCGCACGCTGGGGGGACGGTTTATTGGAGCGCACCCAATGGCAGGATCTGAGCAGAGTGGCCTCGCGGCTGCGCGGGCTGACCTCTTCGAGGGAGCCCCTTGCCTGATCACGCCCACAGAAAACTCCGACCCCTCCGCCATGGCCACCGTCCGGCAATTCTGGGAGGAGGTCGGATCGCGTGTCTCGGTGATGTCTCCTGCTCAGCATGATCTCGCGATTGCGCGGATCAGCCACTTGCCTCACGCCATGGCGTCCCTCTTGGTGCGGGCGGCGCTGCGAGATTCTCCAGAAACCCGGGCGCTTGCGGGCAGCGGATTCCGCGATGCAACACGGATTGCGCTGGGGCCGGAGTCGCTCTGGCGGGAAATTTTTGCAGGCAACCGCGAGAACCTGATCGCTGCCATTGCGACATTCCAAGAGGAAATGACGCGCTTCAAAAAGCTCCTCATGGAACATGATGAGGAGGCCATCGAGGCTTTTCTGCGCGAAGCAAGGCTCCTGCGGGAGGGCGCGCCATGAAGAAATCGCTTTCCAAAGATTCCCTGCGCACACGCCGCGCACCCACCATCCAGACCGAGATCAAGGTTCCGGGAGACAAGAGTATTTCGCACCGGGCGATCCTCCTCTCGGCCATCTCCAACGGACGCTGCACGATCACCAATTTTTTGGAAGGCGAGGATTGCCGGAGCACGGCGCAAGCGATGCGCCAGCTCGGGGTCGTGATCGCGACTCCAGAACCCGGCACGGTGATCGTCGAAGGCAACCGCGGTGTCTTTACCGAGCCCCGTGCGGATATTGATTGCGGCAATTCCGGCACGACCATGCGCCTGATGTCCGGCCTCCTTGCGGCCCAAGGCTTCCGCTGTCGCATGGTGGGCGACGCCTCACTCTCCGCTCGCCCCATGCGTCGGGTCGTCGATCCGCTTCAGGAAATGGGCGCACACCTCTCTGGACACACCGAAAAGAATTTCCCTCCGCTGATGATTGAGGGCGGCCCCCTGAAAGCGATCACCTACCGGCTCCCGGTGGCCAGCGCCCAAGTCAAGAGTGCCATCCTTCTCGCGGGACTCTTCGCCGAGGGCACAACGACAGTGATCGAAACCGCGCTTTCCCGCGACCACACCGAGCGGATGTTTGATTACTACCTGATCAAGTCGCAAACGAAGGCCAGTTACGAAAACAAACCATGCGGCCGTGGCGAACTCAAAGAGCGGAAAATTTCCGTCCAAGGGGGTCAGGTTCCCGAGTCGAGGGATTTCCATGTGCCCGGCGATATTTCCAGTGCGGCTTTCTGGCTCGTGGCCGCAGCGGCCCAGCGCGGATCGCGGCTGCTGGTGAAAGAAGTCGGCCTCAACCCGACACGCACAGGCATCCTTGACGTGCTGGTCCGCATGGGCGCACAGGTGCGCGAGGTCGTCCACACCAGTGCCCAAGGCGAACTCTCCGGCACGATCGATATCAAGGGATACGGACTCCGTGCGACGAACATCTGTGGAGCGGAAATTCCCAATGTGATTGATGAAATCCCGATCCTGGCCGTCGCGGCGGCCTTGGCCGAGGGAACCACCCGCATCAGCGACGCCGCCGAACTGCGCGTGAAAGAAACCGACCGCATTGCCGCCGTCGCCACCAACCTTCGTGCGATGGGTGCCGAGGTCGAAGAGTTTCCCGATGGCATGGCCATCACCGGCGGACGTCCGCTCAAGGGTGCCAAACTAAAATGTTTCGGTGACCACCGCATCGCCATGGCCTTCGCCATTGCCGGCCTCTTCGCCACGGGCGAGACCGTCATCGAGGATGCCGCCTGCGTGAATACCTCGTATCCCGGATTTGCCGACACCCTCAAACGCATGCAAAAAGGCCAAGGAGTCGGACGCCGCACGCCGGTCATCTCTTCCCTCGAACCCGCCAAACCCCGCCGGAAAAAAAACTCATGAGTGTCATTGCCATCGACGGACCTGCCGCATCCGGCAAGAGCAGCGTATCCCGCAACCTCGCGAAGCGGCTCGGCTTTGTTTATATCAACTCGGGCACCATCTACCGCGCGGTCACATGGGACGTGCTGCGCCAGGGCGCGGACACCGCGTCTCCTGCCGAAATCGAACGAGCCGTCGAACAATCCGATCTCACTTGCGGGATCGATTCCGATAACGAATCGTTCATTCAAATCAACTCCGCTTCCCCCGATGAATCACTCCGCGACAGCCACGTGAACCGTCATGTCTCTCTGGTGTCCGCCGTGCCGCTGGTCCGCCAAATGGTCTGCGATCAACTCCGCAAACTGTCCGCCGCACGTCATGTTGTCATGGAAGGCCGCGACATCGGCACGGCAGTCTTCCCGGAAACACCTTTCAAATTCTACCTCGATGCCTCACCGGAAATCCGGCAGCAGCGGCGCACGGCCGAAGGCCAGGCGGACGAGATTGCCTCCCGCGACAAATTGGACTCCACACGCACCGCAGCCCCTCTGAAAATTGCGCCCGATGCCACCGTGATCGACACCTCGCACCTCACGCTCGATGGCGTTGTGGAGGCCGTGCTCGAACACCTGCGTCCTCATGGAATGCTTCCCCGATGACCCTCACCTACAACATTTTCTACAATCTGGCCAAGCTGCTCGCGCGGCTGTTCTTTCGTATGCGCGTGGTGCATCCCGAGCGCATGGTCGAGGAAGGCCCCCTCATCCTCGCGGTCAACCACGCCAGCTTCTTCGATCCTCCTCTGGCCGGCATCTGCAGCCGCCGGGCGGTCTATTACCTCGCCCGCAAGACCCTCCTCCAATGGCCGTTCTTTGGCCCCCTCTTCCCCGAAATGAATGTCATCCCCGTCGAACGTGACGGCAATGACATGTCCGCCCTCCGCGAAGTCATCAAAAAAATCAAAGAAGGCAACGGGGTCGTCCTCTTCCCCGAAGGCACCCGGTCAAAGGATGGCAACCTCCAGCCCGCCCGCGCCGGAATCGGACTCGTCATCGCCAAAACCGGCGCCGCCATCCTGCCCATGCGGATCTTTGGAGCCTACGATGCCTTCCCAAAAAATGCCAAAGGCATCCGGTTCCCCCGGATTTCCGTCGTCCTCGGCGAACCCATCCGGTTTTCCCAAGAAGAACTCTCCGCCCCGGGCCGAGCCACCTACCAAAAACTCAGCGACCGCGTCATGGAAGCCATCGCGGCGCTTGAGTTGCCCCACTAGAACAAGATGCTATGAAATGGATTTTATCGGTTTTTCTCGCGCTCCTGACGATCTCCCAAGCCGCCGCTTGGGAAGTGACGGCGGTGGAGGATCTTGGCACGGTCCCCGGAGGAGCCACCGTGCGCCGCATCGACCTCACCCACAATGGAACCAGCGCCCGCCTCACAGCCATTGAGTTCTCCGCCAAAGATTACGCCCTCCGTGTGATCGATAGTCCCTCGCCGGGTCGCACGAAGCTGGCCTCCGTCCTCCTATCCGAAGGCTGCGTCGCCGGTGTCAACGGATCGTATTTCCATGAGGATTTTCGCCCCGTGGGAATGATGGTTTCCGATGGTCGCGAAGTGAACGGCTTTGAACGCGCCAAGATTCTCGCCGGACTTCTGACCGTGAAGGGAAATAAAATCGAGATCGTGCGCTCATCGAAGTTCCTGAAATCCGGAGACTTGCGTCAGGCCCTCCAATGCGGACCCATGCTCATCGAGACCGGTTCTCCAACTGCCGGGCTCAATG
>JBBQRY010000125.1:0-6100 GCA_038214335.1 Chthoniobacterales bacterium | reverse complement strand
CCCTGAGGTTGTTGATCGCGAACAGATTGCGAGTGCGGTTGCGAGCCGCTGCAAGATCCCTGTCGGCACGCTGACTGAGGATGAGGGTGTGCGCCTGCGGGCGATGGAGGCCGCCCTTGCCGAGCGGGTCAAAGGGCAGGCTGAAGCCATCAAGACCATCTCTGAGGCCGTGCGATTGGTCCGCACGGGCTTGAACAGCCCGAACCGCCCGGTTGGCTCGTTCCTGTTTGTCGGCCCCTCTGGCACCGGGAAAACCGAACTGGCAAAAACACTCTCCGAGTTTCTCTTCCACGACGAGGCTTCCCTCATCCGCTTCGACATGTCGGTGTTCATGGAGGAGCACAGCGTCAGCAAACTCATCGGAGCACCACCCGGATACAAGGGATGCGACGAGGAGGGGCAACTCACCGGGAAAATCCGCACCCGTCCTTACAGCGTCGTGCTTTTTGACGAAATCGAGAAAGCCCACCCGCGGGTGCTCGACATCTTCCTGCAAATCTTCGACGACGGAACCCTCACCGATGCGAACGGCCGGAAATGCAGTTTCCGCAATGCCGTCATCATCATGACCAGCAACCTCGGGGCCGGGGAGATTGCTGCGAACAGAGAAATGGGATTCGGAGCGGAACCGGAGAACTCGGAGAAGGTGCAGGACAGGTGCGAGAAACAAATCCAGTCCGCCATCAAAAAGCACCTGAACCCGGATCTGGCAAGTGGTAGAAATGGTCTCCCTTTCCCATGGAATCGGCAGGACTTCCGAAAGCGATGGAAAATTTCCTGAAATAGGAATTGACTTTTTCGGGAATCAGGGAATTCTAACCGTTCGCGCAAATTCCATTTGTCGTAGGTCCTGCGGGCGGTTGTTTTCAATGATCGCCCCCCGCGAGCAGGGAAACCCGGCAAAAAAGAAAGTTCTAAATACAATGCCAGTTCGTCTTGGTCGGTTCGAAATGCCGGGCAAACTCGTCAAAGACGAGTCCACCGCCACCGATGTTTATGCGACGTTCGTTGCCGAGCCCTTTGAGGCCGGATACGGACACACCATCGGAAACTCCCTGCGTCGCGTGCTTCTGAGTTCTCTCGAAGGCGCCGCCATCACCTCGGTCAAAATCGAGGGAGCACCCCACGAGTTCACCAGCCTTCCGGGCGTGGTGGAAGACGTGGTGGACATCATTCTCAACCTGAAGAAGGTCAAATTCAAAGCGCACGACCACGAAGTCCGCAACCTGAAGCTTTCGGTCAATAAAGAGGGCATCGTCACAGCCGGCGACATCGAAGGCACCGCACAGTGCGAAGTGCTCAATCCGGATCAACTCATCTGCACGCTGGACAAGAAGATGAAGTTCGATGCGGAGTTCGAGATCAAAGTGGGTCGCGGATTTGCCACGGGCGACGAGAACAAGAATTCCGAGCAGCCGATTGGCGTCATTGCCATCGACTCGATTTTCTCGCCGGTGACCCGCGTGAAATACGCGGTCGAGGCCACGCGTGTGGGTCAGCGCACGGACTACGACAAGCTGATCATTGAGATTTGGACCGACGGACGCATCACTCCCGAAGACGCCCTTCTCCAGTCCAGCGCGATCCTGCGCCACCACCTTGATGTCTTCGTTGGCTTCAATGACGAGCAGGTCGAATTCGACGAGACTCCTCAGGAAGTCAGCCAGGAGAATACCCGGATGAAGAAGCTCCTGAACATGAGCGTCAACGAAATCGAACTCTCGGTCCGCGCGGCAAATTGCCTCAACAACGCGAACATCACGAGCGTCGGTCAGCTCGCCATGAAGACGGAATCCGAAATGCTCAAATACCGGAACTTCGGAAAGAAGTCGCTCAACGAAATCAAAGACAAACTCCAGCAGCTTGGACTCGGACTCGGAATGAAATTCGAGCCAGGAATGGTCGAGCTCCCGCCGGAACCACCCGCTAAATAAGGATCACCCATGCGCCATCGCAAAAAAACAGTCAAGCTCGGTCGCACCAGTTCGCACCGCAACGCCCTGCTCGCCAACCAAGTGTGCAGCCTGATCGAGCATCAACGAATCAAAACCACCCTCGCGAAGGCCAAAGCGGTTCGCCCGCTCGCGGAGAAAATGGTCACGCTCGGCAAGCGCGGCGACCTGCATGCCCGCCGCCTCGCAGCCGGCGAGCTCGGACAGAAGGATGCCGTCAAGAAGCTCTTCAGCGAGATCGCTCCACGCGCCGCCACCCGCCAGGGGGGATATACCCGCATTATCAAGCTCGGGCCACGTCAGAGCGACTCGGCTCCCATGGCTTACATCGAGTGGGTAGATAATATCGTCGTCGAAGAGGCGGTTATTCCTGTCGCTCCGAAAAAGCCCGCCAAGAAGGCCAAACCGGCAGTAGCCGAAAAGCCTGAAAAAGCGGCGAAGTCCGAAGAAAAATCCAAGGACTGAGTTCCATTCCCGCCGGGATCTCCTCCAGCAGGGGATCCCGGCCTTCCCCGGAACCCCTGCCCCGATGGGCGACCTCCCGGTTTCCGCCTAACGGCAGATGTCCGGCTGCAAATAACTGAAAAACAAAATTGACGGAAGAACGGCACAGCCTATTCTATCCGGCTCCACTGACCTGACTTTTTTATGAAACGCACCTACCAGCCTTCCAAACGGACGCGCAAACAACAGTTCGGTTTTCGCGCCCGCATGGCGACCAAGGCCGGACGCGCCACATTGAACCGCCGCCGCCAACGGGGACGCAAGCGCCTCCTTCCGAAGGGCGTGGAAATTCACTTTGCCCGCCACACCGGAGCCTAAGCGGCTGCGATTTCCCAAGGATGCCAGACTGCGCGAAGGGCGAGACTTCGCCCGCGTGCGCGAGCATGGCCGTGTGGTCCAAGGCAAACTTCTGAGGCTCGCTCTTCTGGGCCTTGGCACGGCGGCCCTCGCCAAAACCGGAATCATCACCAGCCGACGGGTCGGGGGTGCTGTGGTTCGCAACCGGGTTCGGCGTCGCTTGCGCGAACTCGTCCGGGCCTCACGCGCCGGATTTCCTGCCGGTTCCCTCATCGTCATCGTTGCGAAGCACTCGTGCGCCGCTGCCTCTTTTGAAGATTTACGAGGGGAATGGTTGCTTCTTGCACGCCGACTTTCTATTTTGCGGCCTCTTGCATGACCACGCTGCTTGTCCTTCTCATCCGATTTTACCAGCTCGCGCTTTCGCCAGGGCTTCGGGTGCTGTGCGGACCGGGGTGCGGCTGCCGCTACGAGCCATCGTGCTCAGAGTATTTTATCCAAGCCCTCTACGGGCATGGATTCTTCAAAGGATGCGGGCTTGGAATCGCCCGCATCACACGTTGTCACCCATGGGCCGGATGCGGATATGATCCCGTGCCGCCCAAACTTTCAAAATAATGGACCGCAAAGCCTGGATCGCAATCACCCTCTCAATCATCGGACTCATTGGCTGGCAATGGTTTGCCAGCCACTACCTAACCCCGCCGCCGAAGGCGCCCGCGCCGACCGCAGCCTCCTCCCCAGATCCTTCGGCACCCCAGCCCGAAGTTGCCGTTTCGGCTACCCCGGTCCCGGCAAACGCCACCCCATCGCCGACTCGCTTCCAGCCCGTGATGACCCCACGCGCGGAGTCCTTGGCCACCAAGGGTGCCGAGTTTGTTTTCAACAACGATTCCGGCGGCATTGAGCAGGTAGTGCTGGAGATGCACCTTGGCGTGGATCAGCATTATGTTTCGTTGAACCGCGACCGTGGGATGCCGATTGGAGCACTCGGATTTCAGCCGGGCGAAGTCACCGGCGGATTCGAGATGGTGGCCGATAAGGAAAAAAATGAAGTGCGATTCACCCGGACCGGCACCGATGGGCTAGAGATCACCAAGCGCTTCATTCCTGCCACGGGCGAGAACCAACTCTACATGGTCAACATGGAACTCACGTTCCGAAATCCGGGCACCACGGACCTGACCGTGCCCGATTTTTTTGTGGGCACGGGAGGAGCCGCTCCCATCCACCAGAGCGACATGCCGATGTATACCCGGTTCGACTGGTCGGCAAATGGGAAAATGACCTCCATCGACGTGAACTGGTTTTCCGCCAGCTCGATTCCGCTGGTCGGCATCCAGACCCGCGGGGAACGTCCGCTCTACCAAGAATCCAAGCCTGGCCTTCAATGGGCGGCCGTGGCCAGCCAGTATTTCACCACGATTGTCACCGCGAAAGACCCGGCCACCAGTGTTTGGGCACGCCGATTCGAGACCAAGAAAGACAACAACACAAAAGTCTTGGGAATGCAGGGTGGACTCGGACTCGACGGCTTTGTCGTGCCTCCCGGCGCGTCCGTGACGCGAACCTTTGAAATCTATGCTGGTCCGAAAGAACTCCAGCGTCTGCGCCGGATTGGCGGCAACCAAGATGCTGTCCTCAACTTTGGCATGTTCGGATTCATCAGCGAATTCCTCCTCTGGGGCATGAACTCGCTCCACGGCCTGCTCGGAAGCTACGCGGCGGCGATCATCGTGTTGACTCTGATTATCAAATCCGGACTCTGGCCGATTCAAAACAAGGCGACCAATGAGATGCGGAAGATGGCTTCGCTCGGTCCGAAGATGACCGAGCTCAAGGAGAAGCTCAAAGACGATCCGCAGAAGATGAACGAGGAGACGATGAAGCTCTACCGCGACTACGGGGTAAACCCGTTCAGCGGATGCCTCCCGATGCTCATCCAGATTCCGATTTTCTTCGGATTCTACTCGATGCTCGGCACGGCGATTGAGCTCCGCAACAGCTCGTTTTTCTGGATTCATGATCTCTCGCAGCCGGATACCGTCGGCCACCTGATGGGATTCCCGATCAACCTGCTCCCGATCCTCATGTCCTTCACGATGGTCTGGCAGATGGTAATCACCCCGAAGACCGGCGATGCCTCCCAGCAGCGCATCATGTATTTCATGCCGATCATCTTCCTGGCGTTTGCCTACAATTACGCCAGCGGACTCGCACTTTATTGGACAACACAGAATATTTTTTCTATCGTCCAGCTCTACCTCACCCGCAACCGCCCGCTGCCCGTGCTTGAGAAGCGCAGCGTCGTCGCCAAGCGCGAGGCCGGAAAGAAACCACCCAAGAAAAAACGACCATGAACCAAACCCCAGTTGAAGTTCTCGATACGATTCTCGGATACCTCGGATTTGTGGTGGAAATCCAAGTCCAAGAGCGCGATAGCCATCCGATCTTGCAAATCCTGACCCACGAACCCGAACGCCTGATCGGGCACCACGACGTCGTTATCGACGACCTCCAATACCTCGTCAATCGTGTCCTCGCCGCCCAAAATCCGCCGGGACCCCGTGTGGTGGTGGATGTTGAACACCACCGTGCCATGCGCGATGATGCCCTCGTCGAAACCGTCCAGCACCTCGCCCAAGCGGTTCGCTCCACCGGACGCTCGATCCAGACCGAACCCCTCAATTCCTACGACCGCCGCATCGTCCACAACGCCTTCAAGGACGACCCCGAAGTCTGCACATGGAGCCCGCAAGATGACGCCCGCGTCAAACGCATCACCCTCCGCCCTAGAAAAACAACCGCCTGAGAATAGGCGATTTTTTTCAGTGTTCAGCAGCAGAGTTGATACGTCAGCTCGGCATGGCCCGCCCGCGCAGCTTTCATCCTTCATCCTTCTTACTTCATACTTTCCAAGGTGCTCTCTGATTTGCGATTGCGGGATTTTCGGTGCTTTGAGCGGCTGGAGGCCGAGTTTGTGCCCACGCGCACTTTTATTGTGGGGAACAATGCGCAGGGGAAGAGTTCTCTTCTGGAGGCGGTTTGCCTGTTGTTGCGCCTTCAATCACCTCGCACGACGACCATCGCGGATGCCGTTCGGCTGGGCACCGAAGGCTTTGGAATCGATGGTCATGCGGGCGGCAGCCATTTGACCTTCCACTTCGGCAGTGCCGGGCGCAGCCTTGTGCTGGATTCCAAACCGCTGAGCCGGACGGTGGATTACTTGGACGTGGCAAGTGTCGCTTGTTTTGCCAATACCGATCTAGAACTCGTGCGAGGCAGTGGAAGCGTGCGCCGTCGGTTTATGGACTTCCTTGGCAGCCAGTGTGTTCCAGGATACCGGA
>JBBQRY010000124.1:0-6282 GCA_038214335.1 Chthoniobacterales bacterium | reverse complement strand
GTGCCACCTGCACCGAGATCCGGCTTCCCATGCCATCCTCGCGCCGGATGGATTACGCCACGGCTCCGGCGCGGGAAAAGTTCCGCATCGCCTCGGAGAATCCGGATAAGCTGGCCATCGTGCGGCGGCTTCTTCACCGGCACTCCGGTGAGCCGGTGCTCATCATCGGAATGTA
This sequence comes from Chthoniobacterales bacterium, assembly GCA_038214335.1. Lineage (GTDB taxonomy): Bacteria > Verrucomicrobiota > Verrucomicrobiia > Chthoniobacterales > Terrimicrobiaceae > QYQL01. Next base: position 6,107 of record JBBQRY010000124.1, on the reverse strand, counting down.
TATCGAACAGATCAGCGGCTTTGCCGAAGAGCTCGGCATTCCGATCATCAAAGGCTCGACCCCGCAGGCCCGTCGGGACGCATTGTTCGACGATTTCCGCAGCGGAAAGCTCCGCGCGCTCGTCGTCTCGAAAGTCGCTAACTTCTCGATCGACCTGCCGGACGCCTCGGTCGCCATCCAGGTCTCCGGAATGTTCGGCTCGCGCCAGGAGGAAGCCCAGCGGCTCGGAAGGATCCTGCGCCCGAAGGCCGGCGAAAACCAGGCCCACTTCTACTCGATCGTCTCCCACGACACCGTCGAGCAGGATTTTGCCATGAACCGTCAGCTCTTCCTCTGCGAACAGGGCTACGAATACCATATTGCAATCCTCGCCAGCCCGGACGCAGAGTTTTGAGATGAGAAGCGCCGGAGCCAACTTGGTATTTTTGCAGCTTGGACACCCCTCGCTGGCCTTCGGTGCGTCTGGACCAAACTCACTCAGGCTTCCGCGCGCTGAAGGCTGGAGTCAGCGTCCTCGTCTGGCCGCGATGCAGTCACCGGTCAGGAGTCTGACCCTCCAGCAAATCCGCAAGCGCGGATTTGGTCACCCTATCCGCTTGTTCGCCCCTTGGCCAATGGGTAAGCTCACCTGATGCAGATTGCCGTTATTGCTGACACTCATGGACACCTGCCGGATTCTCTGATTCGCGAGATCAAAGGGGCGGATGAGATCTGGCATCTGGGGGACTTTTGCGACCTTTCGATTTTGGAGGCCGTGCGGAAAATTGGGCCATCGGTTCATGCCGTGTCTGGGAACAATGACTTTGGACTCGGTTTACCGCATTGGTTGGTCCTGAATCGATGCGAACACGCATTTACGCTGATTCACATCGCACCAAAAGCCGTGGTCAACACACCCTTTCTCCTGCATGGTCACACCCATGTGCCACGCGATGAGACGATCATGGGGAACCGGATTTTGAACCCCGGGGCGGTGGGCAAAGCGAACCACGGAGCTCCGCCGAGTTTCGCATGGCTGAGGCTTTCCGAAGGCCAAAACGTGATTTGGGAAGTGGTTCGGATTTAACGGAACAGCGGACCAACTGCTTTTTTGCGGACGCTTCAGCCGATTGGGCGGGATTTGAGGATTTCGCGGGCGCGGACGAGGGCGTCGTCGAAGTGGGCGCAGAGGTTTTTGCGACCGATGACTTCGACGAATCCGGCCCTCCGGATCATGTCCAAGGGCTGGCGGTGAAGTCCGCTCAGAATCACCGTCCCATGGTGGGCTTTCATGCGCTCGGTGACGCTTTGCAGCGAGTTGAGTGCGGTGGCGTCCATGGCGCTTACGAGATGAAGCCGAAGGATGAGCACCGGGGGCATTTCCTGCATCGACTCCATCGCGTCTTCCATTTTCTCGGCAGCACCAAACAAGAAGGGGCCGAAGATCCTGTAAACAAGCACCCCTTCGGGAATCGGTTTTCCATGAGCCAGTTGCTCGGGGGATTCCAGCACATCGGTCTCGGTGACACGCGAGACCTCGGTGGTTTGGGAGACGCGTTTGATGAAGAGGATGGCGGCAAGGATCATTCCCACCTGAACAGCGATGACCAAATCAAAGATCACCGTGAGAGCAAAAGTGGTCACCAAAACCGCCGCATCACTGCGCGGCATCAGGTGAAGACGCTTCATCTCATGCCATTCTCCCATGCGGAAGGCCACCATCACCAAAACGGCTGACATCGCGGCAACGGGAACGAAGGCGGCACCATTTGCGAAGAGCATCACGATGAGCAGCAACGTGCCGGCATGAACGATTCCCGACACCGGGGACCGGGCTCCATTGGTGACGTTGGCGGAAGTGCGCGCAATGGCTCCCGTGGCAGGAAGTCCGCAAAAAAATGGACAGACGATATTGGCGATGCCTTGGGCGATGAGTTCGGTGTTGCTGTTGTGGCGGTCTCCGGTCATTCCATCGGCGACGACAGCGGAGAGCAGGGACTCAATGGCACCCAAAAGCGCAATGGCGGTTGCGGGCCCGATGAGGTCGCGTATCTGATCCCATCCGAAGACCGGCCAATGAATCCCCGGCAGCCCGTGAGGGATGGCATTGGCTCCGTATTTTGAGCCAATCGTGGCAATATCAAATCCGTGTTGCAGCCCGCCGGCAAGCACCACAATGGTTGCGATGATCATCGCAACAATCGAGCCGGGAATTTTTTTGATGCCCATGCGCGGCCACAAGATGATGACCGCGATGCAGAGCACTGCCACAGCCACATTCACGAGGTTGGCATGGGGCAGCCTTTCCAGTAGCCATGGAAGCTTCTCAAGGAATTCACGGGGAGCCGGAATCTCGGAGCGGATTCCGAAAAAATCGGCCGCTTGGGTGGACATGATGGAGACCGCAATTCCGGTCGTGAATCCACTGGTGACCGGCCATGGAATAAATTTGATGAGCGCGCCCATGCGGGTCAGGCCCATCACCACAAGAATCACCCCGGCCATCACCGTGGCAAGCATCAACCCACCGATTCCATGTTTTTCAACAACCAGCAGGACAATCGGAACAAACGCGGCAGTCGGTCCACCGATCTGGACCCGACTGCCCCCCAGAAAGGAAATGACAAACCCCGCGATGATGGCGGTGAAGATCCCCATGGCCGGTGCCGGAAAAGGCGTCTCAGCTCCAGGCGGCACACTCGCAATCCCAAGCGCCAGTGCGAGCGGAAGAGCAATCAGGCCCACCGTCACCCCCGACATCAGATCTACTCCAAGATCACCGAATCGATAGCCATGGCGCAGAGTGTGGAATAGCCTTGGCGCAAAAAGAGGGAATTTCTTGACGGGCTTCTTATTCAAATTGACATCCGCAAATCATCGGATCGGAATCTTGACAAGAACCCTGAGTGTTAGCCAGTGAAATTCTTCAGCGATTCTTGTCAGCCCCCTCCCCTCGTGCTAAAATTTTTGATTCCATGAGACCCGACAAGTTCACCGCGAAGATGCAGGAAGCGCTGAATTCAGCGCTGGACCTCGCGTCAAAAAATGACAACCCGGAAATCACGAACGAGCATTTTCTGGATGCTCTGATCCGCCAGCCCGATGGCCTGACGCGTCCGCTGCTTGAAAAGCTTGGCGTCCCGGCAGCGACGCTGGAGTCCGAACTTTCCCAGGCGATCTCTGGATTTTCCCGAGCACGCGGCGGTTCGCAGCCGCAAATTTCTCATGAGCTTCGCAAAACGCTCGACAGCGCCGAAGGCGAAATGGCGAAGCTGAAGGACGAATTCCTGAGTGCGGAACATTTCCTCATGGCCCTGATGGGCGGGAATTCCACGGCGGCACGGATGCTGAAAGCAAGCGGCGTGACCCGCGATGCGCTCATGAAGGCGCTGGTCGAGATTCGCGGGAACCAGCGGGTGACGGATCAGGATCCGGAAGGCAAATACCAGACGCTGGAAAAATACGGTCGGGATCTGACCGAACTCGCTCGCAAAGGAAAGATCGATCCCGTGATTGGCCGCGACGAGGAGATCCGCCGCACGATGCAGGTGCTCTCGCGACGCACGAAAAACAATCCGGTTCTCATCGGCGAGCCGGGGGTTGGAAAGACGGCGATTGTCGAGGGTCTGGCCCGAAGGATTGTCAGTGGCGACGTGCCGGAGTCCCTCAAAAACAAGCGTCTCGTGGCGATGGATATTGGCGCGATGGTGGCGGGCGCGAAATTTCGCGGCGAATTCGAGGACCGGCTCAAAGCGTTTCTCAAAGAGGTGACATCGAGCGAAGGCGAGGTGATCCTTTTCATCGACGAGTTGCATACGATCGTCGGGACGGGCGCGGCGGAGGGATCAATGGATGCCTCCAATCTCCTCAAGCCCCAGCTTGCGCGCGGCGAACTGCGCACCATCGGAGCGACGACCCTCGACGAGTATCGCAAATACATTGAGAAGGATGCCGCACTCGAGCGCCGGTTCCAGCCCGTGATGGTGAAGGAGCCGAGCGTCGAGGACACGATTGCCATCCTGCGCGGACTCAAGGAGCGCTACGAAGTTCACCATGGCGTGCGGATTCAGGATTCCGCCCTCGTCGCGGCCGCCATCCTCAGCGACCGCTACATCAGCGATCGATTCCTTCCGGACAAGGCCGTGGACCTCATCGACGAGGCCGCTTCCCGCCTCAAGATTGAGCTGGATTCCATGCCGACTGAAATCGACCAACTCGAACGCCAGATCATGCAGTTCGAGATGGAACGCACCGCGCTCAAAAAAGAAAAAGACGCCGCCAGCCGGGACCGCCTCGCAAAGATCGAAAAAGAACTCGCCGACATCAAAGAGGAATCCGGTCAGCTCAAAGCCCGCTGGATGGCCGAAAAGGAGGAACTCGGAAAAGCCCGACGCGTGGCAGAGGAAATCGAACAGCTCAAGGCCGAACTCGAAAAAGCCCAGCGCCAAGGCGACCTCCAGCGGGCCAGCGAAATCCAATATGGCCGCCTCCCCGAACTTCAACGTCTCCACGAAACTCCCCAAAAAGAAGGTGGCCTCATCCAAGAGGAAGTCACCGAAGAGGACATCGCAAAAGTCGTAGCCACATGGACCGGCATCCCAGTCTCGCGCCTCCAAGAAGGCGAACGCGCGAAGCTGGTCAAAATGGAAGAACGCCTCATGGAGCGCGTCGTCGGCCAGCAGCAGGCGATCAAGGCCGTGTCGAACGCCGTCCGCCGGGCCCGCGCGGGCCTGCAGGATGAAAACCGCCCCATCGGGTCGTTTTTGTTCCTTGGTCCCACAGGCGTCGGCAAAACCGAACTCTCGAAGGCGCTTGCCGAGTTCCTCTTCGATGACGAAGGTGCCATCATCCGCCTCGACATGTCCGAATACATGGAGAAGCACACGGTCGCCCGGCTCATCGGCGCACCTCCCGGATACGTCGGCTACGAGGAGGGTGGACAGCTCAGCGAGGCCGTGCGCCGCAAGCCCTACAGCGTCGTGCTTTTCGACGAAGTAGAAAAAGCCCACCACGATGTCTTCAATGTCCTGCTCCAAGTGCTCGACGACGGACGTATCACCGACGGACACGGACGCACGGTCGATTTCAAAAACACCGTCATCATCCTCACCTCAAACATCGGCAGTCAGTTCATCATGGAGGATCTCGATGTCGCCGAGCGCAACCGCCGGGTCCTCGAAGCCCTGCGCTCACACTTCCGCCCTGAGTTCCTCAACCGAATCGACGAAACCATCATCTTCGACCGGCTCGATGAATCTCAAATCACGCGCATCGTGGACATCCAACTACGCCGCCTCCTCGAACGGCTCGCTAAACAAAATATCCGCCTCGAACTCTCGGAGTCCGCAAAATCCCACCTCGCCCGCGAAGGCTACGATCCGGCCTACGGTGCCCGCCCCCTCAAGCGCGTCATCCAAAGAGAAATCCTCGACCCGCTCAGCCTCGAAATCCTCGACGGCACCTTCCGCGACGGCGACACGATCACGGCAGACCTCCAAAACGAGGCGCTGGTGTTCACGAAATCGTGATTTGTTTTATGAAAACTATAGTTTCCATAATTTTTGATAGCATGCCTTAATGGAATCTATGATTTCCATTCTTGGCGAAGAGGAAGCTATCAATTCCCTCGGCAGCCGTTTACGGCAACAAAGGCTTCGGCAAAATTTGTCGCAGCAGCATGTAGCCGACATTGTGGGGGTGACTTTGCCAACCTACCGGAAAATTGAGCAAGGCAATGGGACCATCGAATTTCGTTTCGTTGCGCGCGCGCTGGCGGTTTTGGGCTACGGAGAGGTCTTGGCAGATCTCATTCCGGCAATAGAACCCGAGCTTCGACTCAAGGATCTTTTGCGACCCACGCGCCATCGCGCTTCCCGCAGGAGAACAAAATAATGGAGAAGCAACTGCGTGTATCTTGGTGGAATGGAGAAGAGTGAAGGGGTCAGGCATGGTTTATCGACATTCTGCGAAAACTTATCGCAAAAAATGTAACTATTCAGGTCTGCTGACCTGATTCTGGAAGAGTCGGCATGAAGGGTTGCCCGATGGCGACTTGGAAGCAGGCTTGGCGGAGGTTGAAGCCTTGCTTGCGGCAGGTGGAGAGGTATCCTCGGATGCGAGCGAAGTTT
>JBBQRY010000123.1:0-6320 GCA_038214335.1 Chthoniobacterales bacterium | reverse complement strand
CATCCGAACCTTGCCGAAGCTCCGCAGCCGCTCATCAAGCTCGAGCTCAATGCCACCCAGCGCCTGATCGAATCCCTCGCCGGACATTCGACGATTCTTTTCCGTCCTCCCTACAATGCGGACTCCCGGCCCTCCTCGCTCTCGGAGCTGATTCCGATTGAAGTGGCCCAGTCGATGGGATATCTGACCGTCCTAGAAAACGTGGACCCGCGCGACTGGCAACGTCCTTCCGAGCAAGAACTGCTCGAACGTGTGAAATCCGAACTTCCGCAGGGACAAATCCTGCTACTGCACGATGGCGGAGGAGACCGCAGCGCGACGGTTGCGGCACTTCCGAAAATTCTGGATTACCTGAAAGAGCGAGGCAACCGGGTGGTTTCGATGCGCGACCTCCTCGGACTCGACAAAGAATCCGTGATGCCGACCGTGAGTGCTGAGCAAAAATCTCTTCACTTCATGGCGAGTGGGTTGGGGTTTCATTTCCTGCGCCTGCTGCACGACGGACTCCATTGGTTCCTGGTGGTGGCGACCTTGCTTGTGCTCATCCGGACGATCTTGGTCCTTTTTCTGGCGCGCTTGCACCGGCCTCCGACAACTCCAAATCCGTTTCTACCGCCTCCTGTCACCGTGCTTGTGCCTGCGTTTAACGAGGAGAAAGTGATCGTTAAAACCATCGAATCCTTGCTGACCAGCGACTACGCCGGCGAGCTGTCGATCCTTGTGATTGACGACGGTTCCGTGGATGGGACCCGCGAATTGGTGCGCGGGATTGATGACCCGCGTGTGGAGTTGATTTGTCAGGCCAATGCGGGCAAAGCCCATGCCTTGCAGCGCGGCGTGAACGCAGCCCGCACCGAGTTTCTTGTCTTTGTCGATGCCGACACCCAATTCGAGCGGGACGCACTCTCCGAACTGGTCGGCGCGTGTCAGTCCCCGGAGATCGGCGCGGTATCGGGCCATGCGCGCGTTGGAAATCTGCGTTCGTTTTTGGCACGCTGCCAGGATCTCGAATACATCTGCGGATTCAACCTCGACCGCCGAGCCTATGCCGCATGGAACTGCATCACTGTTGCCCCCGGAGCCATCAGCGTCGTTCGGAAATCCGCCATTCTCGCCGCAGGCGGATTTTCCTTCGACACGCTCGCGGAGGATACCGATCTCACCCTGGCCATCCATAAAGCCGGATACCGGGTCGAGTATCAGCCCGATGCGGTTGCACACACGGAGGCGCCGGAGACTTTTGCAACCCTTGCGCGGCAACGGTTCCGGTGGGCCTATGGCACCCTTCAATGCGCATGGAAACACCGCGACATCCTCTTCAATCCGCGCTACCGGGCACTCGGATGGTTCAGTCTTCCGGGCATTTGGTTTTTTCAGTTCACGCTTGTCGCGTTCTCTCCATTTATCGATCTGCTGTTTCTGCAATCCCTGCTTTTCGGCAATGTGGGGGACGTGCTTCCTTACTTCCTTGCATTCCTTCTCTGTGATCTGTTGCTGGCGCTGGCGGCGGTGGCCATGGAGGGGCTCCCCCTTCGCAAAGCCCTGATGATCATTCCCCAGCGGTTTGTGTATCGACCTCTGCTCAGTTATGTGATTTGGAAATCCCTCCTTCACGCGCTGCGCGGGGCATGGGTTGGTTGGGGAAAATTGCAGCGCACCGCGACGGTTTCTGTCCCATGAAGTTCCTCCTCATCCTTGCGCTTTGCGTCGGCACCTTGCACGCTGGTCTGCCCGATCCCCTCCCCAAGAAGGGCGTGTTCTTCGGCGCGTATATGGATTTCGGAGAAACCGAGGATCATGTCACGCTTGAGGGGATTGAAAAATTTGAAGAGGCGGTGGGGAAGGCCCCAGCGATCATTGCTTCGTCGAGCTACTGGGGTGAGCAGACGTTTCCCGCCGCGAACCTTGCACTCATTGCACGCCATGGGGCGGTGCCGATGGTTTATTGGTCGCCATGGGACAAACCTTATGGCGAAAAAAAAGGACCCGACCGGTTTTCGCTCAGGGAGATCCTGTCAGGAAAATGGGATACCTACATCGACCGATGGGCCGATGGGGCGAAGGCGTTTGGACAGCCATTTTTTGTGTCCTTCTGCAATGAGATGAATGGCGACTGGTTTCCATGGTCAGGCTATTTCTATGGTGCGGAGCACGGCGGGAACGATGTCTTCAAGTCCGCATGGAAATACGTCGTGGATCGCGTGCGTACGCGGGGTGCGGACAACATCCGATGGGTGTTCCATGTGAACGCATTTCCCGCCATCAATGATGAGTGGAATGTCATGAAGTCCTACTATCCCGGAAAGGATTACGTGGATTGGCTCGGGCTTAGTGTCTATGGCAAGCAGTTCCGCTCGGAAGGAGATTGGGCAGAGTTTCCGCCGCTGCTCGAGTGGCCGTATGAGGAGATCACAGCCATTGATCCCGACAAACCGGTGATGCTGGCGGAGTTTGGCGTGGGAGACTTTCCCAAGGTCGGCAACAAAGCCAAATGGTTCCGCGAGGCGCTGGAGATCATTCCCAAGTATCCACGCATCCGGGCGGCGATCCTCTGGCATGAGCGCTGGCAAAACGAAGACGGCACGTTCAGCAACCTGCGAGTGAACTCCTCCCCCTCGGCACTCAAAGCCTTTCGCGAGGGCATCGCCAAACCGGCCTGGCTCGGAAAACCGGCGACTGCTCCACCTTCACCATAGCCCAAAAGCGGCGGGAGGCCGTTTCTACGGAATCATCCTCCCCAGCGGGCACCTTCGCTCAAGGCCGGAGTCCAATTCCGCTCATGCCCATTGGCGTAGTCGGTTTTGCCGATGGCTCCGATCATTTTTTTCCCGGTAGCGGAGCGCCAGAGTTTGCTCATACTTTCTCCGGTGTGGCAGCTCCAGCTTTTGATGAAGGCGTCGCGTGTGAAGAGTCCTCGGTGGATCTGAGAGAGTTCTTTTTCGTGGAGCCAACTTTTCGATCCGCTGTCGATTTCATTGCTGTAGTCGAACATGAAACACGCGCGGTTCGAGTGGCCGTAAAACTCGAAATCCGCAATTTTCACCTGCGAGCGAGGCTGCCCGGCATTGAGGTAATTGATCACATCCTGCCCGGAGTTGATCCAGACGAGTTTGACGCCGTATTTGTCCCGAACTGAGGTGATATTGCTGATGAGGTCAGCATTGTCCTGACGCTGGGCGCGGCGGACATAGGCGGGTTTGTAAACGAGCCATGTGATCATGGCATCCGGACCGCGTTCGGCACGGATTTCTTGGATGCGCACACGGGCCGCACGGATGAAATTTCCCCACCAGCGGTCATGCGGCGCCGCTTTGTATTTTTCCCATTCGATCAAGGCCGGGCCTCCACTCAGCAGGATGTATTCTTTCTGAACGGCGGCCGAAACCTGAAGCGTGCTGGCGAGAAGGATGAGTAAAAACAATCGAAACATGATATGACAAGATTTCCAGTTTCCGGAAAACTGCAAGCAGATTGGCAGGAGTCGAGCCTACAGCCGCTGAAGAGCAGGGAGCGCGTATTTTTTGATGAGGCCGTGCTGGTTGGCCTCGATGGCGGCGGCATCAAGGAAAACGACGCCCGGATCTTCCTCGAGTTCGATCTTTTGAAATCCGTCCACGGGCTCTTTGATCGCGGCGGCCAGGTCGTCGAGGCTTCGGATTTCGCGTCCATTGACTTTCGAGACGACGAGATTGTCAAGGCCCTCGTAGCCAATGGTGTCCGGGCTTGGGAGAACCTGCGAGATGAAGACAATTTTTCCGCGGTCCTTCGGAATTTCAGATTGAAACGCATCGTAATAGACGAGGCGCTGCGGGGCATCCTTCCACCAGTCACTTCCCCATTCTTGAAGATACGGACGGGAGAGTTCCATGAAGACAAGGCCGCCGAGCACGATGTAGCGGGGCGCACGATCCACGATGTACGATTCACTGTGGTTCTTTGAGGAGTCTCGCGCCGTGAGTCGCACTGGCAGGTCGAGGGGCTTGCCCTCGCGGAGCAAGTGAAACGTGAGAGAGTCGCCTGGATGCGCCACCGTATTGGTGAGGTGACTAAACGAGATGCGGCCAAATTCCGCGTCCTCGTAATTTCCATCCTGATCAATCGGTTTGTTATTCACGGCAAGGATCACATCGCCCACACGGAGTCCGGCAGTTTCCGCTGAACTGTCCGCAATGACCTCCGTGACATACACCCCACCGGGCTCGGTGAGTCCAATGTAGCGCCGAAGCTGGGGATCGCGTGTCGTAGAAAATGCGAGGCCTGCCCGTGCGAAACCGCCGTAGGTTTCTTTGGCCGCTTCGTCCAGAAAATGCGCAATGACGGGCGAGGAGATCAGGTCAGCAGTTTGGTTCCGGGAGTCGTAGCGCATCAGAAGGCCGAGCAGGCGTCCATTGCGCACCGCAGGCAGCGTAAAGCTGCCGTCACGCTGCTGAAGCGGAGCGCTGAGCCGGAACAGGAGCAGGCCCATGTTGTCGAGCGGATATGGACCCACGGAAATCGACGTGATCGTGCCGAGGGTTTGGGCGATTTCGCCATTGGATTCAAGCTGGAGAACCGTCGCACGGTCCCCGATGCGGGCGCCGGAATCCAGCCCCAGAGGCTTCATTCCCTCGATAAAAGCCGGATCGCTGGGGCGCAGGATGGCAAGGTTGGCGTCGTAGTCCACCCGTTCAACCGTGGCGGAGGATTTCGCGGCAGTGGTCGCTTTTTCGAGTTCGATAAACGTGTTGTTGGCAATGAGTTCGGCCGTCACCAAAATGCGTCCGCCCTCGATGAGGGTTCCCAAGCCGCGCCGGGCAGCGGGGGATTTTTTCGTCCATGGACGAAAAAAGTCGTAGGCTTGGTTGGTCGAGTTCACTCGCAGGATCGAGGCCGTCTTGGCGGTGATCGGCTCGGACTCCGGTGGTTTCGGCTGCGGCGTGACGCCGGCTAGGACAGGAAGGCTGAGGCAGAAAAAGAAAAGTGCGGTGCGGGCGATCATAGGTTTTGCTCCTTGGTAGCGGCGTAGCGGGAGAGGATGCGTTCCCGGGCGGCCTCGACGGCTTTGCGCTCGAGAACAATCGGTCGTCCCGCACCAGCCATTTTGATCACATAATACTCGGCGGGTTTGGCAAACTCCTCAGCCACATCGGCCAGACGCCGGATTTTCCGTCCGTTGATTTCATCGACAATCGCGTAGCGGAAGTCATTCGCATAAACATTGACGGGGTCGGCCAGAATCCCACTGAGCACCACGATTTCGGGACGTTCCTGATAGATTTTGTCCTCAATGAAAAAGTCAAACGTATAGCGAAGCCGGAGGGCATCAGGTCGGTGGGCCGACATGAAATTCTGATCCACCGGCTGGAAGATCAGTCCACCAAAAAGGACAAACCGGGGGTCTTCATCGTAGGTATTGCTGTGGAGATGAAACGGCCAGGACTCGCGCAGCGGGATTTTGAGCTTGAGGGGTTTGCCATCGCGCAGCACATCGAGCGTGACCTCCCCGCCTTTGAATTTGCGCTCGACCACCTCCGCCAGCGGAACCGAATCGTCGTCCATCTGAATCGTAGCATCGCTCGATATGGGGAATCCGTCGATGGCCATGAGCACATCGCCCGGCTCGACAATCCCCTCGGAGGATCCGCCGCCATACACGCTGCCGACGAGCACCCCGAGATCATCATCCTTGAGTCCGAGGGCTCGGCGCGCGGCGGGGTTGAACAGGTTGTGGTAGCTGAGCGCGAGATCCATATACCGATCGTATTGGCCATCTTCGACATCCTTCAGAAACCGGCGGATCACTGGAGTTGGAATCATATAACCGACGCTTTGGGCCACATCCCCGCTGTAGCCTTGAAACGCCACACCGACGACTTTGCCATTCTGCATGACCGGGCCGCCGCTGTTGCCGGGGTTGATTGCGGCATCGATCTGGATGGTGAGGTGACTATCCATTCCCGAATGCGAATATGTCTGAAAATCGATGCGCGAAACAATGCCCTGGGTCACGGACAGCCGGTTGCCTCCAATCGGATATCCATACACGGAAACCACCGACTCCATCGCCGGGATGCCGCCGAAATCCAGCGCAGCCGTGCCCTTAAAAAAACCAGGATCATCAACGGCCAACAGCGCGAGATCGCAATCGTGTGCAATGAAGAGAACCCGAGCCGGATGCGGCTTGGGGTCACCTTCCTTGTTGACGGTGAGGAACCGCGCGTTGCTCACCACATGCGCGTTGGTCATGATCCGGTTGCCGCTGATAATGACTGGCGCCCCCCCCCCGCCCCCGACAAAGCCCGGATACCCATGTGGCAGGGAATAGGGGTGCGGAAAAGTGG
>JBBQRY010000122.1:0-6365 GCA_038214335.1 Chthoniobacterales bacterium | reverse complement strand
GATGGCGGCCTGAAGCTCCATCCGATTGTTTGTTGTGGCAGGAGAACCTCCGCTGAACTCCCGACGATGGGGACCGAACTCGAGGATGGCCGCCCAGCCGCCGGGTCCGGGGTTCCCGTGACAACCCCCATCGGAATGGATGACCACATTCTTCATGCGGTGGCCGGTTTGGAAAATGAAGGACGCAGGCTCTGAAAAAGCATGATTCGATTCGAGAAAAGTTCGACGGCTATCCGCACCATGAGAGACTGTCTTGTTCTTTACCGGGCAATGCGCGAATCAGGGAGTCGCGCGGCGGACAACGATGCGGAAGCCTTCTTGAGCGACCACCGTGATTTTTTCTCCGGCGTCGATGAGTCCGGATTCGGCCACGACATCGCGGCGGAGGCCTTCGATGAGGGCGGTGCCTGCGGGGCGCAGCGGGGTGACGGCCTCGCCGGTGGAGCCGATGAGGTGGAGGACTTCCATCGAGTTGCTTTCGGGAAGGGATTGGTGAAGGAGGATTTTTCTTCCGACGGGCGACACTGGAAAATATTTCAACCAGAGGAAAAACCCGATGAGTCCGAACACGAGAAGGACAGCAAATGCGAAGGTGCCCCAGAGAGGTCCGAAGGCGATGTAGCTCATCACCACCGAAGCGATGAGGCAAAGTGCGCCAAGGATGCCGAGGACGAGACCGGGCAGGCAGACTTCGGCGGAGATCAGAAGAAATCCGACGAGCACGAGGACAATAATGGCTTGGATCATTCGTTCTCCTTTGGGCCAATCGTGCGTTCGCCGACAAGCTCTTCCTGAAGGGTGCCAATGAAGCGCAGAGTGCTGTCCTTGGTGCTGCGGACGGCGCGTTCGGTGGTGCGGCTCACGTTGCCAATGATCCCCCCGGGCTTGCTGGCCGGTGTGGCGGCGGCCCTTGCACGGGCATCGGGATCGGCCTGCAAGGCGGTCACCACGCTGCCATTTTTTGCCGAGATGCGCAGCACTCCAACGGGTGCTCCCATGCTGTCGGAGAGGCGGATTTTCCAAACCGGGGCGCGGCTATCGGGGTCGGTGGTCAGGACGTAATGGACCCAGTCAAACCCGAGCTGGTTTTTTTCGGCTTCTTTGTGAGTGATTTTGAAAGCTTCGCCGGCGTCGGTTTGGATGGCCGCAGAATCGATGGGAACGAGATCCGCAATGTCCTCGAGCCCTCGGAGCGGAGTGCGCTCCGAGGTGATTCGGCCTCCGGAAAACGTCACCTCGCGGAAGCCGCCGCGGGCCTTGGGATCGGTGAGCAGGAACGTCCACTCCGCCGGGGCGGGGTCGCCCCGTTCACCGCGAACTTTCACGACTTTGGCCGTGGCGGCATAAGGCTGGGAAGCGATGGCTTCGAGCCCCGCACGCACGGTACCGGCGTGGGCAGCAGCCGCCGCAGTCAGCGCCACCAGAATGACCATGTGTCGAATCATGGCGGAATCATTGACTATGGGGGGCAGTTAGGCGATGAGAAAAAATCCGAGGCGGTCACATCATGCGAGCACCCATTTCCGCTAGCGGACTGCGCTCGCCTTTGCTGAGCGAGATGTGGGCGGTGAGCGACTGACCACGCAGGCGGTTGCGTGTATAGACGAGTCCGTTCGATCGGTTGTCCACGTAGGGATTGTCAATCTGGGCGGGGTCACCGACCATCACGAGCTTCGAGCCTTTCGACATGCGCGTGACGACGGTTTTAGCTTCGAGCGGCGTGAGCTGCTGGGCCTCATCCAGCACGAAGAAGCGATTCGGGAAGTCAGAGCGGATCAAGAGGCCATTCTATCGCACACCCGGAGCCGAAGATTAATGGCGAAATCTAGCCTTGAGAAATCGAACCCGTTTCCGTTTGATACTCCAAGATTCATGAAACCACCAGAGCACATCAAACACGAAACGCCAGTCAGCCCGGTAAAATCGCTTTTTTTGGAGCGGATAGGCAGTGAGCCCGAGGCCATCGGGTATGCACCGGGTCGGATTGAGGTCATTGGCAACCACACCGACTACAATGGGGGCGAGGTGTTGGGTGCGGCTGTGGACATGGGAATCCATGTGGCCGTTGGGATGAGGTCGGATGGGCTTTGCCATTTTGTCAGTGCGGGATTCGAGGGGAGTGTCGATGTCCCGCTGGACGCCATTGTTCCGCAGGAAGGAGCCGGAAAATGGGTGAACTATTCGCTGGGAGTTGCGCGGATTCTGAGGGACGAGGGATTTCCTGTGAACGCGGGATTCAACCTTGCGGACACCAGCACGCTGCCTTCCGGTGCGGGAATGAGCAGCAGTGCGGCCATTGAGCTCGCGACTGCCTGCGCCCTTTCGGGACTGTTCGGTTTCGAGCTGGATCGTGCGAAGCTTGCTAAGCTCGGGCGTCGGGCGGAGAACGAATTTGTCGGCATGCCCTGCGGCATTCTTGATCAAGGCGTCTCGGCGTTTGGTGCTACAGATCACCTTGTTCACATCGACTGTTTCACCGAGGAGTTCCGGCAGGTGCCGATGCCTGCAGGATGTCAATTCTGGATTTTTAACTCGAACAAAAAACACTCCTTGGTCGAATCCCAATACGCCGACCGCCATCGCGAATGCTCCGAAGCATTCGAGATCCTGAAACCCGCGAGTCCGGGCTCCGCCTGCCTCGCGCACATCGACCCCAGCGTAGTCCGCTCGCAGCGCGATAAGCTCGGGGAAGTTTGCTACCGCCGCGCCCTCCATGTCACGGAGGAGAACCGGCGCGTGCAGCAGGCGATTGAGGCCCTCGCGGCGGGCGATCTTTCGGCGCTCGGCAAGCTGCTGACCGCATCTCATGAAAGCTCGCGAACACTCTTTGAGAACAGCGTTCCCGAACTGGATTTCCTCGTCGAGCAGGCGATCTCGCAACCCGGCGTCTTCGGAGCACGGCTCACCGGCGGCGGATTCGGAGGCGCGGTCATGGCACTCACCGACGAACGCTTTGCGCAGGAGGATGGACCGCAAATCGTCGAGAAAAACTTTGCCGAAAAGTTTCAAGTGACGCCGACAATTTTCCACTGCCGCGCGGGAGCGGGAGCAACGACGGTCTGAACATCCGCTTATGACTGGGCCGGCCAGCGGCGGATGGCGACATCGAGGGTGAAGAGGAGGGTGGCCGCGAGAAGAAGCCATGGCCAGAGTTCTCGTTCGACAGGGGCGCTGCGGGTGTCCGAGCGGAAGACGGTGGCTGGATCGGGATGGACCACGCCGCCTGTCGAGGCGGCAAGGGATTCGAGCAGGTCGGAATCCGGGGGTTCGAGGAGGAACTCTGGGGAATACCCGCGGGAGATCGTGAAAAATTTCGTATCGAAGCGTTCACCTGCTTTTTCCAGCAAGACTTGGCCGGAGGTGATGCCGCGATCCGAGGTGGAAAACCGGGCGGTCCATTTTCCGGGCAAAAGTTTTTCCAGCGGGATCGTGCGCACTTCGCCGGAGGGCATCGAGATTTTGATCGATCCGGTGGTATCGGATGGAAACATGTCCTGCTCGTCGAGGGATTGGACGGTGACCGTCGAGTGGGAGGCATCGTTCGAGATTTCGATTTCGGTGAGTCCGAGCGAGGACGGGCGGCTGATCTTGCGCAGAAGCTGGGACCAAAATTTTCCGAATCCGGGCCACCGCAGCCACTCGACAGCCCAGCGGTTGCGGGCATCGGAGGTGAAGGCCGCGGTGGTGCCGAGTCCGAACCGCCATGTCGTGAGGAGAGGGTCGCCGCGCTCGGTGAGGAGCCATGTCTCGGAGGTGGTTTTCGGTTTCGTGCGCACATAGCCGAGCAGGAACGGGGACTCCGTCCATGGCACGCCTTCGAGGAAATCCACAGCGCGCACGGGCTTGGCAAGGAACGGAAATTCTTGAATGGCGGATTTCGACGCGGTCATGGTTTCCTTGGTGAAAATCTGGGGGATCGTCGAGGGGTCGTTCGTTTCGTGGAAACGACCATTCCCCCAAGCCGCAAGTTGGCTGAGCAGACCGCGGTCGGCATCCTCCCCCACCGCCACGGTGCTCAACGAAATGTTCGAGCGGGCCATTTCCCCGGCCAACTGCTCGAACGGACCATCCTGCGACATGCCGTCCGTGAGCAGGATGACGTGTTTGATTTTGGCATTGTTTCCGCTGAGCTGGCGAAGGGCCTCTTCCATGCCGGGGGCGATATTTGTGCCGCCGCCTTCGGTGATCGAGGCAATCTGCGCGGCAATGCCCGAGGAATTCCCCGCCGACTGGAGCGGCACAACAGGATAGCTTTCGGAGTCAAACGCAATCACCGAAACGTAATCCTTCGCGCTCAGAAGATCCGCACTCGCTTTGGCGGCGGCTTTGGCGAGCTCGATTTTATCGCCGGACATGCTTCCGCTGCGGTCAATCACAAGCACGAGCGCCAAGGAGGGGGATTCTTCTTCTTTTTGAAAATCGCAGCGGACCGGCAAAATATCTTCGATGGGGGTCCGGAAATATCCGCCCAGTCCGAAAGCTTGATCCCCTCCGAGCATCAGAAATCCGCCGCCAAAATCGCGCACATACGAACGCAAAAGTTCCATTTGCTGACGCGAAAGAGCGGAAGCCGGAATGTTGTCCATGATCACCGCGTCATGATTTTGCAGGTCGCTCATGGCGGTGGGCATACCTTCCTTGGGACGCACGCTGAGCGCAATCCCCTCCTGCCGCAACGCCCATTCGAGGTAGCGTGCGGACTCGATTTTATCGGTCACGAGCAACACACGGGATGGACCCTGACACAGGACCGCCACGCCGCTTTGGTTGTTCTCCGAGATTGTGTCGTCGGGCGAGGCTACCGAAATTTCGTAATGCAGAAGGTTTTCGCCGCCTGCGCGGTCGTCGAAACGGATTTCGTTTCCGCCTTTTTTCAAATCCATTTTGCGCGAGCTGATGCGGATTCCGTTGCGGAAGAGGTTGATGGTGGCCGATGTGTCGCGCGTGCTGCGAATCCCCGCTGCAATCTGCACGGGTTCGTCTTGGCGCACGGTGACAGGTGCCCTCACATCGTAAACAAGCACTTCCGGGGAGTCAGGAATCGCCAGAGGAACCACCTGCACGCGAATGCCATCGGCCGCAAGTGTGTCCGCCGCAAAGGGCGGCCCGGTATTCACGCCATCGGAAAACAGGACCACCGTCTTGACCCGACCCGGACGGAAAGCGGCGGATGCCAGCCCAAACGTCGCTGCCAGCCGGGTCTCGCTGGGGTCGAAGGCTTTCGGATCCGCTGCTTCGAGATCCTTCAAATCGGAAAAAATCCGTCCCTTGCCGGCAAACCCAAGCCACGCGCGATCCGAGTCTCCGAAATCCGCCTTCTCCGCAAACTCGCGTGCGGCCACAAGTCCGGCCCCGCCGACGCTGGCACTTTCGTCCACGAGCAGCAGGATCTCCTGACGCGTCGTCGATCCCATCCACCGAGGCTCCGAGAGGGCAACGATCAGTGTGATGAGGAGGGCGGAGCGGACGGCGAAGGCCACGAGGCGACGGACTCCACGTAGGGAGGACAGCGAGCGGCGGTGCCACCACCAGAGTGCCCCGAGCAGGAGAAGGAGCCAAAGAGATTCCGGACGGAGGATGTGCATCAGTCTGTGATCCTCCGATGAAACAGTCCCCACTCCGCGACCAGCAACAAAGCCGCCGCAAGGACAAACAACCACCAGCCCGGCCAGGAAGAGCCGCCCCGCGAGACCGACGCTTCGGAATCCGCCGCCGCCAGCGGGTGAAGAAGGGATTCAGTCGCGCCCGGCAGGATGGCCGAACCTGGTTCGCGCGGAACACTTTTCTGGAGACTCCTGTCCTGACCGTTGGTTTGTTCGCGGTCCGGCGAGGACGCTGACCCTCCAGCGGTATCGAATCCCCGGCCTTGATTGTCCGGCGATTCGGCAGAATCGCGCAGGGATTGCAGGATATTTGCAAGGAGAATAGGGAAGGCTGTGCGCAGGGGGAGGTCGGAATTTTGCAGGTCAAATCCCATGACCAGCCACCGCGGCGAGCGGTCCCAGTGTCCAAAAATGAGCGGAGAATTTTCGCTCGAGGCAATGACCTCCGCGCCGGGAGCGGGTTCCCAGCGCGGGGCCTCCTCGACCACGACATGGGCCAGCCCGGCATGGCGGACCAGCGGAGAGGTGCGGCTGAGACTGGTGAACGGAGCGGGAGAAATCGTGCCGTCGCGCGTTCCCCAGAATCCAGAGTCCGCCGGATTGATGAGGAGCATCGGGATGGAGGATTCCGGCACGGCTTTCCCACTGGCAATGATAAGGTCCGTTCCCTGCATCGGGCTGCTTGGCATCTTGGGCTCGATCCAGAAATTCACCAAAGGCATGGAAGCAAGCGCGGCCTCAAGGTAAGGATCCGGCGTGCCC